>CAJUIO010000034.1:0-17575 GCA_910586025.1 uncultured Lachnospiraceae bacterium | reverse complement strand
CGGTTCCCAGGGAGGAGAGGGCACCGGAGGAGCCGGAGGAAGCGGAGCCGGAGGAAGAGGCGGAGGATCCCTTTTTTACAGGCGGGGAGGAGTACTATGACTTCGCAAACGATATTCACGGCGGGCTTTCCTATGACGTGGAATTTCTCAGCTATCTGAAGGACGATTTTGCCGCCGAGGGGGCCGGGAGCGTTCTCGTGGAGTTCAGCTATCCCCATATTACAGGGGACGTACAGAATCTGGACGGTATAAATGAAACTCTGCAGGAGGAGATTTGGGTGGTGGAGGAGTATGTGGCATCCTCCTATGCGCCTTATCTGTCAGAGGGAGAGGAGTTTGTCTTTGAGGGAGAATGCTATGTGACTTATATGTCGGAGGACATTCTCAGCGTGATCTATGTGGAGTATGGATATCTGGACGGCTCCTTTATGGAGAGCTATGTGGTTTCCTACAATGTTGACATGGAGATGGGAATCGTGCTCAATAACACGCATCTGCTTGCGGTTGATGACGGCTTTTCCGTGGATTTCAGGGAGAGATGCAAGCTGCAGAACGGTGAGATTGAGGAGCTTGAGTATATGAGCGATCAGGAGATCACATATTATCTGACTGATAATGATTATCTGATCGTGTTCTACACGCCTCTTGGCATGGAGGTGGGATTTAATTACTATGAAGGATGGGTGACAGTGACCTATAAGGATTATGAAAAGTATCAGGAGAAGTTCTGAGCAATCCGGTAGCAAAGGGGTCAAAGGGTATTTTGTATCATCACTATATGCGGTATATCTGCCGCTGCTTCTGCTTTGCAGTTCCGGCATTTTCTGCCAATAATCCAAAGCAAAGTCAAATTAAAAAGAAGGGAGAGATGCCTTTGAGGGAGTTTTATTGGACTCTATGTGTGATAAGATAGAAACAGAAAAAAAGAATTGACAAACACGAACATTTGTTTTAATCTGAATTCAGAACAGATGTTCCCAAAGAAAAGGAGAACTTATTTATGGAAAAGAACGACAAATTAAAAGCGCTGGATGCGGCTTTAGGACAGATTGAGAAGCAGTTTGGAAAGGGAGCCGTTATGAAGCTGGGCGATCCCGCGGCTAAGATGGACATAGAGACGATTCCCACAGGATCGTTAAGTCTTGATATCGCATTGGGGCTTGGAGGAATTCCCAAGGGCAGGGTGGTGGAGATATACGGTCCGGAATCGAGTGGTAAGACCACGGTTACCCTCCACATGATCGCCGAGGTGCAGAAGGGCGGCGGCATTGCGGGATTTATCGACGCAGAGCATGCTCTTGACCCGGTGTATGCCCAGAATATCGGTGTGGATGTGGATAATCTGTACATATCTCAGCCTGACAACGGCGAGCAGGCGCTTGAAATTACGGAGACTATGGTGCGCTCCGGCGCGCTTGATATCGTGGTGGTGGACTCCGTGGCCGCGCTGGTTCCCAAGGCGGAGATAGACGGAGATATGGGCGACAGCCATGTGGGACTTCAGGCGCGGCTGATGTCCCAGGCCCTGCGCAAGCTCACGGCCGTGATCAGCAAGTCAAACTGTACCGTGGTATTTATCAATCAGCTGCGAGAGAAGGTGGGAGTCATGTTCGGCAATCCGGAGACAACCACCGGAGGACGCGCTCTCAAGTTTTATTCCTCGGTCCGTCTGGATGTCAGAAGGATTGAGTCCCTCAAGCAGGGCGGGGAAGTGATCGGAAACAGAACCAGGGTAAAGGTGGTCAAGAACAAGATCGCACCTCCCTTTAAGGAGGCGGAGTTTGATATTATGTTCGGGGAGGGTATCTCCTATGTGGGTGATGTGCTGGATCTGGCGGCGGGCATAAACGTGATCAATAAGAGCGGAGCCTGGTATGCCTATGAGGGAAGCAAGATCGGGCAGGGGCGCGAGAATGCCAAGCAGTATCTGAAGGACAATCCGGAGGTCTGCGCTGATGTTTCGGCCAAGGTCAGGGAGCATTTCGGACTGGGCGGAGCCGTAAAGGAGGAGAAGGACGCGGAGCCTAAGGATACCCAGAAGGCACAGGCGGATAAGCCAAAGACTTCAAAGGGAAAGGAATGATTTCATGGCGGATGCGAGATTAGTGGCGCAGATCGGAGAGAGCGCCAGGTCAAGAGTGCGCATTGTGCTGGATGACGGATTATCCTTTGTGCTGTATAAGGGAGAGCTGCGAAGATATCATCTGTGCGAGGGTCAGGAAATCGCACAGGAGGTCTATAAGGAGATTATGGAGGAGGTTCTCCCAAAGAGGGCTAAGCTGCGGGCCATGAATCTTCTGAAAGCCAGAGCCTATACGGAGAAGCAGCTGTCTGACAAGCTGGAGGCAGGAGGCTATCCCGGAAGGATTGTGGAGGAAGCCATGGCCTATGTCAGATCCTATGGATATACGGATGACAGACAGTATGCGGCGGACTTTGTGGAATATAATAAGGAGAGGAAGTCAAGGGCGGTTCTGTTTCGTGATCTGTTGAGAAAGGGGATCTCTCAGGAAGTGATCGAGGAGGCCTGGCAGGAGCATGCCTCGGAAAATGAGGGAGAGCTTGAGCGGGAGCAGATTTTATCCTGGATAAAAAAGAAAAATTTTATTGTCTCGGAGGCGACATTTGCAGAAAAACAGAAGTTTAGCGCCTTTTTGTACAGAAAGGGGTTCCAAATTGATGCAATCAGGTCTGCACTTTCGCTTGACATAACATCAATTTGAGTTTAAAATTGTCTTATTGTAAATTTGTTTTTAGAATGTTAAAGGAAACAACTGCCGTGGTTTACGATTATACATTCTATATAGATAAGCGTACAATGAAAATTTAATAAGGAGGTGCTCCTGTAAAATGGTGCAAATTTTGGCAGCGGTATTCATTACTCTGATTGTGTCTGCTGCAGTTACCTGGGTTCTTGCCAGCTCATACCACAAAAAGGTATCGGAGGCAAAGATCGGAAGTGCAGAGGAAAAGGCAAGGGAGATTATTGATGAAGCTCTGAAAACCGCTGAGACCAAGAAGCGCGAAGCCTTACTGGAAGTTAAGGAGGAATCAATCCGTACCAAGAACGATCTGGATAAGGAGATCAAGGAGCGTCGTGCCGAGGCACAACGCTATGAGCGCAGGGTTCAGCAGAAGGAAGAGACCATTGATAAGAAGTCTGACGCAATGGAGAAGAGGGAGGCAAATCTGTCTGCAAGGGAAGAGGAATTATCCAGGCAGAGAGAGGAAGTTTCCAAGCTGAATGAGCAGAGACTACAGGAACTGGAACGAATCTCAGGTTTAACCTCCGAACAGGCAAAAGAATATTTACTGAAAATTGTTGAAGATGAAGTGAAGCATGAAACGGCTGTCCTGATCAAGGAGATGGAGGGCCGTGCAAAGGAAGAAGCAGACAAAAAGGCGAAGGAATATGTAGTAAATGCCATTCAGAAATGTGCGGCGGATCATGTGTCCGAGACTACGATTTCCGTCGTACAGCTTCCGAACGATGAAATGAAGGGACGTATCATCGGACGAGAGGGAAGAAACATCAGAACCCTTGAAACGCTGACAGGCGTGGATCTGATCATAGACGACACGCCGGAGGCGGTAATTCTGTCCGGATTTGATCCCATACGTCGTGAGGTAGCCAGAATTGCGCTGGAAAAATTGATTGTGGATGGCAGAATCCATCCCGCCAGAATCGAGGAGATGGTAGAGAAAGCGCAAAAAGAAGTGGATATCATGATCAAGGAGGAAGGAGAGGCCGCTACTTTAGAGGTAGGCGTCCATGGCATCCATCCGGAGCTTGTAAGGCTGCTTGGTAAGATGAAATTCAGAACAAGCTATGGCCAGAACGCTCTCAAGCATTCCATCGAGGTGGCTCAGCTGTCAGGATTGCTGGCTGCGGAGCTGGGACTGGATGTAAGGGTTGCCAAACGTGCAGGTCTCCTGCATGATATCGGTAAGGCTGTAGATCATGAAATGGAAGGCTCCCATATACAGCTCGGTGTAGAACTTTGCAGAAAGTATAAGGAGTCGGCTATTGTTATTAATGCAGTAGAATCCCATCACGGCGATGTGGAACCCCAGACGTTGATCGCATGTATTGTACAAGCTTCCGATACAATATCAGCGGCAAGGCCTGGCGCAAGGAGAGAAACGCTTGAAACATATACAAGCAGGCTCAAACAATTAGAAGATATTACAAACAATTTCAAAGGTGTAGATAAGTCTTTTGCTATTCAGGCAGGTAGAGAGATTCGTGTTATGGTAGTTCCCGACCAGATTTCTGACGCTGACATGGTACTTCTGGCACGTGATATTTCAAAGCAGATTGAGGCTGAGCTGGAATATCCCGGACAGATCAAGGTGAATGTGATCAGAGAATCTCGCGTAATTGACTACGCAAAATAAATGAATGAAAGCATGGCGGCGGAAACAGACAAGTTTCCGCCGCTGTTTTGTCATTATGCACAATATTTCGAAGGAAAAGAAATAAAAAAATTACTTGTAGTATTTGGAAGTCTATAGTACAATAATACGTGGCTTTATATTGTATACAATTATCCAAACATACTACACTGGCAATGCAGGAGGAAAATGCGGTATGAAGGCATATAAGGATTTGAGCAGGGAAGAGCTTCTTACTTTGAAGAAAGAGCTGGATCAAAAATATGACGAGGTTAAGGCAAAAGGGCTTAAGCTTGATATGTCAAGGGGAAAGCCGTCAGCTTCCCAGCTTGATATGGAAATGGATTTCATGGGGATCCTGAAAAATACTTCACTGATGTCAGAGGCTGGTATTGACTGCAGGAATTATGGTCTGTTGGACGGAATACCGGAAGCGAGAAGACTTCTCGGCGATATGCTGGGAATATCGCCGGATCGGGTGATTATCTGCGGAAATGCGAGTCTGACCGTGATGTATGACGCGGTTGCGCGTTCCATGATGTTCGGTGTGCTTGGAAGCACTCCCTGGTGCAAGCTTGACAAAGTAAAATTTCTGTGTCCGGTACCGGGCTATGACAGGCATTTTGCGATCACGGAGCAGTTTGGAATTGAGATGATTAATATTCCCATGACACCGGAAGGACCCGATATGGATCTGGTGGAAAAGCTGGTCAGCGAGGATGAGGCCGTGAAGGGAATCTGGTGCGTTCCCAAGTATTCCAACCCTCAGGGCATCACCTACTCGGACGAGACGGTGAGACGGTTTGCAGCGTTAAAGCCTGCGGCGGCGGATTTTAGAATTTACTGGGATAACGCCTATGCCATTCATGATGTATTTGAGGATAAAAGCGACACGCTTCTGGAGATTTTTACAGAGTGCGAGAAAGCCGGAAATCCTGATATCGTATATGAATTTTGCTCGACCTCCAAGGTCATGTTCCCGGGAAGCGGAATCTCGGCAATTGCCGCTTCGGAGGCGAATCTTAAGGAGATCAGGCAGAGACTGGCAATTCAGACCATTGGCTTTGACAAGCTGAACCAGCTGCGGCATGTGAGATATTTTAAGGATATTGAGGGGATGAAGGCGCATATGAAGAAGCATGCGGCCATCATGCGCCCCAAATTTGAGACGGTATTGGATGTTCTCGAAAGGGAGCTGTCAGGGCTGGAAATCGGTTCCTGGATACGGCCTAACGGAGGCTATTTCGTTTCCTTTGATTCCATGGAAGGATGCGCAAAGGAGATTGTTGAGAAATGCAGGGAGGCCGGAGTGGTGCTGACCGGTGCGGGAGCTACCTATCCCTACAAAAAGGATCCGGCGGACAGCAATATTCGTCTTGCTCCCACCTTTCCGGAGCCGGAGGAGCTGGCGGTTGCCACAGATCTTTTCGTGCTTTGTGTGAAGCTGGTAAGTGTAAACAAGCTGCTGGAAGGCAGACAGTGAGGAATTATCATGGAAGAATTTAAGAGACTGTCCCGGGATCTGGTTGCCAATGGAGCGATTTTTGATTACTACCAGGACACGATTCAGATTCCAAACGGGAATATTGCGAAATGGGATTTTATCAAGCATAACGGTGCGGCGGCGGTGGTTCCGGTGGATGAGCGTGGCAGGCTGATTATGGTAAGACAGTACCGCAATGCGCTTGACCGCTATACGCTGGAAATACCTGCAGGCGGCTTAAACGGGCCGGACGAGCCGACTGAGGATGCTGCGTCAAGAGAGCTTGCGGAGGAGACAGGCTACAGGGCGGGGAAGATCGAGCTTCTGCTCTCTATAAGGACGACCGTGGCCTTCTGTAATGAAAAGATCGACATCTATGTTGCCACAGAACTCACTCCGGGCAAACAGCATCTGGATGAGGACGAATACGTGGATGTGAAGGCCTATGAGCTGGACGAGCTGGTTAATATGGTTTTCTCCGGAAAAATAGAGGATTCTAAGACAGTGGCGGCGATTCTGTCCTACAAGGAAAAATATTGCTCCGGTAAACAGGAGATACGCTAGGCGGGAATGGGCCCTGCGAAAGATATGACAGGCAGTGCATATGCACTGCCTGTTTTTCATATATTGAAGAAGATGGATTAGAGGGGGGCGCTGCGTGTCTTTTCAAAATAAAACAGGTATTTACAGAATGTGGATGTGTATTTTTTTTGGAGGAATTATTTTTGGCGCAATCCTGATGAACCTCGGGGCAGCCTTTTTTCTGGGGGATGACGGAATATTTAACCTGTCCTCACTGAACCGGATCCGTTACCTCAAGGTGGACAGCAGCAGCTTTCTGCCGTATGTAATAGGACAGAGAATCAAACCGTTTCTGTTTCTGCTACTGATCTCGGCCACAAGCTTCGGAACAGCGGCGGCATACCTTCTCGTGGCATGGCAGGGAATTGCCACGGGGATGCTGATGACGGCTGCGGTGATCCGCTTTGGAATAAAGGGAATCCTTCTGATCCTGGCGGGAATATTTCCGCAGTACCTGCTCCTGTTTCCGGCGGGGATCATGATGCTGGTCTGGTGCTGTCAGAATTGCTCCGTCAGATATAATCCGGGAAAGTCTCTGTGGCCGGTTTATGGAAACAGGAGAAAGCAGCTCTGGCATCAGATGACGGCGCTGATCTGGATTCTCTGCGTGGTTCTGATCGCCTGTGTGCTGGAATGTTATGTAAATCCGATCCTGATGACAGATGTGGTAAAAATTTTTTAAAAAAATTTTTTTCTATATATTGTGGCATGTGCTGCAAGGTGTTTCGATATCTTGTATTTTGACCTCAAAATGCCAATAAAATACGATATAGCGTCAAAAAGAGAACTTGCATTTCTTTTCTGTTATGATTATACTAATCTAAGGGGGAGTTTAGAGATGGTAGAAAGAAAGATGGAAAAGGAAATAAATTCATTTATGATATATCTGCACAATGAAAGGAGAACTTCGGAAAACACGGAGATGTCATACCGGAGGGATCTCTTGAAGGTGCAGCATTTTATGGAAAATCAGGGGATAGAGGATGTAAAAAAAATCAGTGCCACCAATTTGAATTCTTATGTACTTTATCTGGAAAAGAATCATTTTTCTGCGGCGACAATATCCAGAAATATTGCGTCTCTGAAGGCGTTTTATCACTATATGTTCAGGGAAGGAATGGTGAGGGAGGATATCTCGGAGAGGCTGAAGGCCCCGAGGATCGAGAAGAAGCTTCCGGAGATACTCACCACCAAGGAAGTGGTACGCCTCCTTGAGCAGCCATGCGGGGATACGGACAAGGAGATCCGTGACAGGGCCATGCTGGAGCTTCTCTATGCCACGGGGATTCGAGTGACCGAGCTGATCACCTTAAAGGTCAGCGATGTGAATCTTTCCATGGGCTTTATCAAATGTAAGGATGTGACAAAGGAGAGAGTGATTCCCTTTGGCGGCAAGGCGAAAAGCGCATTGCAGCGATATCTGAATGAGGCCAGGGATCATATGATAAATGCTCCGGATTCGGAGTATCTGTTCGCAAACTGTTCCGGCCAGCCCATGAGCCGGCAGGGCTTCTGGAAGCTGATCAAATCCTATGCGAAGAAGGCAGGGATCACCGCAGACATTACCCCTCATACACTGCGGCATTCCTTTGCGGCGCATATGGTGGAGAACGGGGCGGATCTGCGGAGCGTGCAGGAGATGCTGGGACATTCGGACATATCCACTACCCAGATTTACGCGAACATGTGCCACGGCAAGCTCCGGGAGGTATACGCCAAGGCGCATCCGAGATATTAATCAGATATGGGAAGAGCTGGCCGTATTGGCCAGCCCTTTTTAATATTCGGCAATATCGTAAATCAGCCGCTCGGAGGCTTCCCATCCAAGACAGGCATCGGTGATGGACTTTCCATACACGCCGTCCCCCACCTTCTGGTTTCCCTCTTCTATATAACTCTCTACCATGACACCCTTTACCAGATCCCGGATGTCGGGATTCAGCTTCCTGCTGTGCATGACCTCCTTTACAATACGGACCTGCTGGTCGTACTGCTTGGCGGAATTACTGTGATTTGCGTCGATGATGGTGGTAGGGTTTTTCAGGTCCCGCTCATTGTAAAGGTTGAGCAGTAAATTCAGATCCTCATAATGATAGTTGGGCAGGTTCTGACCGTGCTTGTTGGTGGCTCCCCGAAGAACCGTGTGAGCCAGCTCGTTGCCGCCTGTCTGTACCTCCCAGCCCCGATAGATAAAGGAGTGGGGATGCTGTGCGGCATAGACGGAATTGAGCATTACGGTGAGGTCTCCGCTGGTGGGATTCTTCATTCCGGCGGGAACATCAAAACCGCTTACGGTCATTCTGTGGTGCTGGTCCTCCACGGACCGGGCACCGATGGCGACATAAGAGAGAATATCGGAAACATAGCGCCAGTTTTCGGGATAGAGCATCTCGTCAGCCGCAGTGAGACCGGATTCCTCAATCGCCCGGATCAGCATCTTGCGCATGGTGATCAGTCCCGCAAGGAGATCCGGTTTTTTTTCGGGATCCGGCTGGTGGGCGATTCCCTTATAGCCCTCTCCGGTGGTTCTGGGTTTATTGGTATAGATTCTCGGGATCAGAATCAGCTTATCCTTCACCTTTTCGTTCACACGGGAAAGACGTGTCACATAGTCGCAGACAGCGTCCTCATTATCTGCAGAGCAAGGACCGATGATCACAAGAAATTTTTTGCTTTTTCCGGTGATCACGTCCCGGATTTCCCGGTCTCGCACCTCCTTGAGCTTTACAAGCTTCTCCGGCATGGGGATCTGCTCCTTAATCTCGCTGGGAGTTGGCAGCTTTTTTATAAATTCAAATGACATATGTATCATCCTCCGTTCTGTATCGGCACCGTTTTCTGTATTCCGGACAACGACCCTGTACATTATAATATAGAAGCGGGGAAAGCGCAAGGAAAAGAGATTCAGAGACTTGCATTAAACCGGGAAAAAGTGTAAAATCACAGCATATGTAACAAAAGGATAAAAATACAGATCAAAGACAGGAGTGGAAAAATGGCACTTAGTAAGAAACCGGTTACCGGTATGAAGGATATTCTCCCTAAGGAGATGGCGATCAGGGATTATGTGAGCGGTGTGATCAAGGAGACTTACAGGCAGTTCGGGTTTACACCCATCGAAACTCCCGGTGTGGAGAATATAGAAAATCTGAGCAGCAAGCAGGGCGGGGAAAACGAAAAGCTGATCTTCAAGATTTTGAAGAGGGGCGAAAAGCTGAACCTGGAGACGGCCAGGGAAGAAAAGGATCTGGTGGACGGGGGTCTTCGTTACGATCTCACGGTACCCCTGGTGCGCTTTTATTCCAATCATTCCAATGAGCTTCCCTCTCCCTTCAAGGCGCTGCAGATGGGAAACGTGTGGAGGGCGGAGAGGCCTCAGAGAGGCAGGTACCGCCAGTTCATGCAGTGCGATATTGATATATTCGGAGAGCCCTCCAATCTGGCGGAGATTGAACTGATTCTGGCGACCACCCTCACACTGGGGAAGCTTGGCTTTAAGAATTTTCAGGTCAGAATTAACGACAGAAGGATTCTGAAGGCTATGGCGGCCTACAGCGGATTTTGTGAGGATGCGTACGACAATGTGTTTATCATTCTGGATAAGATGGACAAGATCGGACCGGAGGGAGTTTTGGAGGAGCTGATTCATAATGGCTTTGGCAGTGAGAATGCGGAGAAATATATGACGCTTTTCCGGGAAATGGAGGAGGCTGCCGACGGTCTTACCTATCTCGCCGAAAAGCTGGGAGACTTTCTTGAGGAAGAGGTCAGAGAGAATCTCCGGGAGATCATGGAAAGCGTGGAGGCGACCAAGGGTTCCTTCTTTGAGCTGGTGTTCGACCCCACTCTGGTGAGAGGGATGTCCTATTATACCGGACCGATTTTTGAGGTTGCCATGCCTGAATTTGGAGGAAGCTGCGGAGGCGGAGGAAGATACGATAAGATGGTGGGAAGATTTACCGGAAAGGATGTTCCCGCCTGCGGTTTTTCCATTGGCTTTGAGAGGATTATCCTGCTGCTTATGGAGAACGGCTTCAATGTGCCCTTCCAGTCGGAGAAGACGGCTTATCTTGTGGAAAAGGGCCTGCCGGCAGAGGAGCTTGGCAAGGTCATCGCCAGGGCCCAGGAGGAGCGCGCAAAGGGAGGCCAGGTTCTGGTGGTGCGCATGAACAAGAACAAGAAATTCCAGAAGGAGCAGCTTGCAAAGGAGGGATATACGCAGTTTCAGGAGTTTTTCCGGGATCCGATTAAGACGGACCCGCGCTCTTAGGTCAGGCCGCATATTTGTCGATCAGCTCCCGCAGCTGTCTGTGGTGGGTTAAAATCCATTTATCATAGGTGGTGTTTTGAGAGAGAACCATTTTTCCCAGCTCCACAAGGAAATCGGGGATCAGCTCGGTGAGAATTGATTTTCCCGTTTCCGCAAGGATTTCTCTGCCCTGGTGGGAGCAGCCGCCCTCGAACACGGCGAAGGCGCTTTTGGGCCCGTCAGGTGTCTGCTTCATGCCGCCCCGGAATCCCAGGGCGGCGCTCTGGTGGGTGCCGCAGGAGGAAGGACAGCCTGAAATATGGATCCGGGGCAGCGTCCCGTCAGGAAAATTTTCCTGTCGGACGGCCTGAATGCAGGAGTTAAGGAGTGCCTGGGAGTCGCCGATGCCGACCTGGCAGATTCCGGCTCCGATGCAGGCCACTGAGGTCTCAAAGAGTGTCCCGGCACCGTCCGCGGTCTCTTCCAGGAGCAGACATGCCTCCCTGGCGTTGCAATTGATCACATACAGTCCTTCACCGGGAGTCAGCCGGATTTCCACGTCATCCATGGATTTCGTAAGTTGATACAGGCGGAGAGCCTTTTGGAAGGAGAGACATCCTCCCGGAGGCTGATAAAATACGGAATAGAGGCCCTCCTGTTTCTGGGGAAGGAGCCTGCGGTCAAAGGGAGCCTGTCCGGCTTCCTGTTTATTTACGGTTTTTTCCTGTATTTTGAGCTTCAATTCTGTTTTCAGCGCTTTGTCAAGCTTGTCCTGATAGGCACTGACCAGTCTGTCCGCGCCAAGAGTTTCCTGAAGGAAGCGGGATCTGGACTTTCCTCGGTTTTCATAATTGCCGTAGGTGACAAAGGTATCTATCATGGCCTTGATATGGCAGAAAATATCCTCCGGAGGCACCTTGCCGGCGACACAGATGCCGAGGAGAGGCTTCACTCCAAGGCCGCCTGCGGCATACACGTCAAAGGTTCGGTCAGGCTTTGCCACAAAGCCGAGATCACGGAAGGTGGCATGAGTAACGTTTGAAGGTGAATTGGAGAAGCAGACCTTCAGCTTGCGGGGGAAGCGGACGGATTTGATGAAATTCATCAGATATTCTCCTGCGGCTTCTGCATAGGGCATCACGTCAAAGAGCTCGTCTTGCTGAACGCCGGACAGAGGAGATGCCATTACATTGCGTGGAAAGTCGCCGCCCCCTCCTCTTGAGATCATTCCAGCCCGCCATGCTTCCTCCATCAGGCCGCACAGGATGTCGGGAGAAAGGTCGTGGAGCTGGAGGGACTGGCAGGTGGTGATTTTCAGCCAGTCGATGCCGTATTTTTCGCAGCTGTCTATGACAAAGCCGAGGCGTTCTCTGGTGAGCCGTCCTCCCGCCATGCGCAGCCGGAGCATGTGCTTTTGACCGCCCCGCTGTGCATAGCTGCCAAAGCCTCCGGAAAAGCTCTTGTATTGGGCGGCAGTGAGCTGGCCATTATGGAACTGTATGGTTTTTTGCCGGAATTCTTCCAGATCGGGGAGAAATTCGGTCAGGTAATCTCTGGGCATGATGCGGCCTCCTTAAGTTTTCTGTTAGATAGTATTCCCGGATTTCTGTTTTTCATTTGCAGGCATAGGCACATCCGGTGACAAAAACAATCATTTTGCAGACAATCCCGCACAAACCGCCCCCAAATATGTTACAATTAAAAAAAGACTGGACACTGTCCGGAACCGGAAAATTGATGACAGGGGGGAACATGGTAAAGATTGCGCTGGCGGATGACGACGAGGAATTTTTGGAATTACTGAAGCAGATGCTGGAGGAATGCTTCCGGGCGGGGAAATTATGCTGCCGGATTGATTTCTTTCGGAATCCTGAGCTGCTTGACATGGAATATGCGGAGGGCAGGACATATGATGTGTGTTTTCTCGATATTGAGATGCGGCAGATGGACGGAAGAGAGCTGGCCCAAAGGATCCGGGAGCGTGACAGAGCCGTATACCTGATTTATCTGACCTCCCACGGGGAATTTGTCAGAGACGGCTATCGGGTGGGAGCCTTTGACTTTATCATGAAGGAGGAGCTTTGTGAGGAGTTACCCGATATGATGGAGCGCTTACTGGCAAGGCTGGAGAGAGACAGGGAAAAGACTTATCAGATCGCCACTCATTCCAGATATGAGAAGATAGCCTACAGAGATCTGATCTATATTTACAAGCAGGGTCAGAATGCCAGATTCGTCCTGACTTCGGGGGAAAAGCAGGAGAGGATATCCTTAAGGAGGGTGATGGAGGCGCTGGGCGACGAGGAATTCGCATTCGTGGAGAGAGGTTATATCGTCAATCTGACCCATGTGACCAGCATGGATCAGGGAAGGGTGGTTTTGAGCAACGGAACCATACTGCCTGCGGGAAAGGAATATATACAGAGACTGCGGGAGCGGCTGGGGATGTACTCCATGCGCAGACTGGAAACTATGGGGAGGTCATAGATGCTGGTATTTTTGCAGGCGGTTGTCTGTATATGGGAGAGTCTCATACCCTTTTACATGGGACACAGGCTCTGCGGAGAGAAAAAGCGGGGACTGGCGGGGAGAATTCTCTGGTATGGATGTGCGGGTATTATCACAGGGCTCCTGCTGTATCAGAGATATTTTACCATGTATTCGAGATGGTATCTGCTCTTTGAAATCCTGCTTTCCGTATCACTCTTTGTGTGGAGATACGAGGTGAAATGGAGAGATGCTTTTCTGTACCTTGGTATCCTGTATGAGAGTATCTATGTAATGGATATGTTCTCGTTTATCTTGGTTGTCTGCTGTAACGGGCTTCCGTATATCCATGAGATGCAGGTGACTATCATGCCGGAGAGACTGGTGGTCTTTCTGTCAAGCAGGGGGATCGTGGCGGGACTGCTGTACGCGGCATGGAGAAACAGGAAGAAGCTGAAGGAGATCTGTGCGGGAAACAAGAGAATTGTCTGGATGATTCCCGTGATTCAGCATTTCAGCCTGTGGTCCTGTGATATTATCTTTACCAGATCGGAAGCGGTTACTACGCTTTTAAGCCTTTTTCTATTTGTCGTGATTTATATGTGTCTTAGCTTCACGATTATCGTTTTTTTGGTGGTGAAGAGGGAGCGTGATGAAAGGAGTACAGCGGAGCAAAAGGCTGCGGTGGCAGAGCAGGGCTATCGGAATATCCTTTGCTGTTCCCGTGAGAGGGATATCCTGGTGCATGATATCCGGAATCATCTGATTGTTCTGGAGGGAATCCTGCGGAGAGAGGAGCCGGACAGAGCTCTGGCCTATGTGGAGGAGATGCGAAAGACCTGTCTGGCCGTGAAGGAGAGCCCGGTGACAGACAATGTGGTGGTGGATACGCTGCTGGGAGAGAAGCTGGCAAGGGCATCCCAGAACCAAATCAGGATGAAGATCATGTCAGACAGGCTGGCGGATTGCTTTGTCAGTGACAGGGACTGGTGCAGTATTCTGGGGAATCTTCTGGATAACGCCATCGAGGCAAGCCAGTGCACCCGGGATCGGAGGATCAGGGTTCGGCTGGAAGAGATGCCCATGGGTATTGTGATAAATGTTGAGAACAGTTTCGGCGGGGAGACGAGAGAGGTGAACGGAAAACTTGTCACCACCAAAAAAGATGAGGACAGGCACGGAATCGGACTTGCGAGTGTGCGCTATGCCATAGAGAAGTATGAGGGAGTGCTTACCTATGAATGTGAGAATAATGTTTTCCGGGTGAATGTTATTCTTTACAGATAAAGGCTGTGAAATGATACGAAAGGAAGGGAGAAGCCGGATGGGAGAGTGGTTCCGGCAACAGAGAGTATGGAAGAAGAGAGGATGATCAGGATGAGCCTGATGGAAGATGCCGGGAGTCTTGAGAGGGAAGAGCAGATGATAAGGGAATTGGGAGATTCACAGGAAAAAGATATAACGTTTGATACGAGATTTCTGACGATAATCTGCTGTTAAGCACGGGAGCCGCTTTTTGCGGCTCTTTTTGCAATACATACTGGGAGATCAGGATGGAAAAAGACTATTTCAAAACATTTGCAGAGGAATTTGTAAAAGATGCACGGGGAGAGATTGCCGGAATCCTTGCCGGACAGTGTTGCATTAGAAAGTTAGACATAGAAGGAATCCTTGAAGGAATTAATTCTGTAATAGGTGAAATATGCCTCAGGCCTCTGCTCATTGAGTTCCGGTTATGTGATTTGAAAGGGAGGCTGAAGGGTGAGACAGTCAGGGAAAAATTGACTGACTACAAGAAATCATTTCTCTCCGATCCTCAATACAGAGAATCCGTACTGCGGGTTTATCCGGAATTAAAAGGTCTGTGTCAATATGCGGCTGAGAGCCAGAAGAGGAATGTAATGGAGATGCTGTACCGTTTGATTCGGGATAAGACGCAGATAGAAGAAACGCTGCTTGGCGGAATCCCATTCTGTGAAGTGAAGCGGATACAGCTTGGTAGGGGAGACCTGCACTGCCAGGGAAGAGGGGTCATAGAGCTGAGCTTTGATCAGGACAAGTCTGTTTATTATAAACCAAGATCTTTGGAGGCGGAACGGATATTTTACGGACTGTCTGACCGGATCGAATACGCCATGAGCGGAGAGAAGGATGTGTTTAGCAGTATTCTCAAGTGTTTGTGCCGTGATGCATACGGGTGGATGAAAAAGGTACCCCACAGAGAGTGCGCATCCGGGGAAGAGATTCGATGCTTTTACAGACGATTGGGGATTCAGGCCGGAATCAGTTATCTCTTTGGGAGCCATGATCTGCATTATCAGAATCTGATTGCGTATGGCGCATATCCTGTTTTCATTGATCTGGAAAATATTTTCCTGACGGATGAAGAGGACGATATGACTTACTCTGTCCTTGACAGCAGTCTGTTTCCTGCGGGGATAAGTGCGGACATATATGCCGCAGTGACAGGGGGAGGAGGAGAGCGGGCAAAGAGAGAGGTTCCCGTGATCCGGGAGAGTGACGGCGGTCTGAGGATTGTCTACGAGAGGCCTCTGATGGAGAAGGGAGAAAACCGTCCGCGGAAAGCTATGAATTTAGAGGAATATCTGGATGATCTGCTGCGGGGATTTGACTTTGCATATGAATACCTCCAAAGGATGCGGGAGGAGGAGATGACAGGGGTATTAGGGCCTGACGTGGCGAGCCGGTGTCTTATCCATGGAACACAGTTTTACCGGTCTGTTCTGGATGCGTCCTTTCACCCTTCCCTGCTGTCAAAAGAAGGGGAGCGAAAAGTGTTTATTGACAGGATGTGTCCGGAAGGGCCGGAAAAACAATATGAGACGGAAGATCTGGAAAAAGGAGATATTCCCTATTTTTACCGTTATGCGGACGGCAGATCGCTGTACTCTTCCTCGGGAGAAGAAATGAAGGGATATTTCAGGGAGACGGTCCGGGAGGCCGTTCTAAGAAGAAAGCGGGCCATGAATGGCAGTGACAGGAAGCGGCAGGAAGGGCTGATCCGAATATCTTTGAAGCTTGGCGGGATCAGAGAAAAGGATCTTATTGACAGCTCATATCCTTTTGGAACAACCGACGATGCGGTATGGGACTGGGCGGAGATGGCGGAAAGGATAGCGGATTCTATTGCGGAGCGGGCCTTTTGGAATGAGGAGCGGACAGAAGCCTTATGGGCGGGGCTGGAATATTCCGACAGGAAGGGAACGGATGTCGCAATAGGCAGGCCGGATTATTATCTGTACGGAGGACTTGCGGGAATCATTCTTTTCATGAGGGCGGCAAAGCTGGCATACGGAAAATATGGCGGGCTGTGCGAAGCGGTCGAGAGGAGATTGTTTTCCTATACGGAGGATGTGCTGTCAGGAAAAAGGAAGACGCAATCCTCTTATACGGGATTGTTTTGCGGGGAGGCCTCCGTTCTGTACGCTTATCAGCGGCTGTATGGGATGACGGGAAACTCCAGGTATCTGTTATATGCCGGAAAGCATGCGGAGATTGTCAGGAAGCTGGCACACGGGGACGAGGCATATGATCTCATGTATGGAAATGCCGGGGCGGTGATTGCGCTTTGTGGTCTGTTTGATCTGACAGGTGAGACTGTCTATCTGGAATATGCGCAGGAGACGGAGCTTTTTCTCAGAGCATTAAAAAAAACGGAGGAAATGGGGATCGCCCATGGAAACAGCGGTCTGATCCGATGTTATGGAAGGCTGAGCGGATATTGCGGGGAAAATTCGGAATATGAGAGGATTCTCACGGGGCTTCTTGCCAGGGAGAACGCACTTTTTCGGGAGCGTCTTTCCGGGGGAAGTGAATCAGAGCAAAGGCGGGAGCTGCCCTCCTGGTGTCATGGAGACCTGGGGATCCTGTATTCCTATCTGGAATTGAGAAAGCATACCGGCGATCGGTACAGCCGCTTTACTGACTGCGTTCTGGAAAGAGCGGAGGAGATCATGCAGGGCACGGGATTGAGGAAGAGCATGTGCCTGTGTCATGGAAATATGGGGAATCTGCTGCTGCTGAAAGCCTGCCAGAAGGACTTGGGGGAGAGAACGGATCTTGCGCACATATTTGAACGGGAGGTAAGGAGACTGCTTGGACGGAAGGGAATTCTGATGCCGGTCGAAAAGGTGGATTTTGGACTGATGCTGGGACTTGCGGGAATTGGGCTTGGGTGTCTGATGCTTGCGGATCATTTGCTGACAAAAACGGGCGATTTGTGACAATTTTAAGTAAAATAAATCTGGTGTGTTAGAATGTTGCTATCAAATGAATCTACACATAGGGTTTGAAATTTGTTAAGAGCGGAGGTGGAGAAAAGAGGGAATAAGGATACGAATGAAAGAAAAAAGATATTA
>CAJUIO010000033.1 GCA_910586025.1 uncultured Lachnospiraceae bacterium | reverse complement strand
GAGAGGGAAAAAGACAGACAAAGGAACGAAGCCGCAGCCGCAAAGCAGCTTTGGAAAGAGGCTGGGCGGCAATATCGGCGCTTCCCTGGGAAGGGGAATTCTGAGCACGCTGTTTAAGCGGTAAGATAAGAACTGAGAACGGAAACAGATTGTTACAAGCGGAGGAAACAGGCAATGGCGGAGAGAAATCTTGATTTTGACACAGTGGTTGACAGAAAAAATACGGGCTGCGTGAAGTATGACCTTGCGGCGGAGATGGGGATGCCGGAGGATGTGCTTTCCCTGTGGGTCGCAGATATGGATTTTAAGACATCCTCCTATGTGCAGGATGCGTTGAGGAGGCAGGCGGATCACGGGATCTACGGGTACGGTGCCGTCTTTGAGGAATATTTTGAGGCGCTGCAGTCCTGGTATATGAGGCATCATGACTGGAAGGTGGAAAAGGAATGGCTGGTAAAGACTCCGGGCGTGGTGTTCGCCCTTTCCATGGCGGTGCAGGCCTTTACCGAAAAGGGGGATGCGGTGATGATTCAGCAGCCGGTGTACCATCCCTTTGCGGGAGCCGTGCAGCAAAATGAGAGAAGGCTTGTGAACAATCCCCTGATCTGCGGGGAGGATGGGCGCTACAGTATGGATTTCCAGGATTTTGAGGATAAGATTATCAGGGAGCAGGTAAAGCTGTTTATTCTGTGCAGCCCGCACAATCCGGTGGGCCGCGTCTGGACCAGGCAGGAGCTGGAGAAAGTCGGAGACATCTGCTGCCGCCACAAGGTGCTGATTGTCAGCGACGAGATACACGGCGATTTTGTGTTTCAGGGAAAGCATCATGTGCTGGCCGGGCTGAAAAAGGAGTATGAGGAGATTACCATAACCTGTACGGCACCCAGCAAGACCTTTAATATTGCGGGACTGCAGGCCTCCAATATCTTTATTCCCAATGAAAAGCTGCGCACTCTTTATGCCGGGCATATTTCCGCCTGCGGCTGCGGCGGGCTGAATTCGGCGGGAATTACGGCATGTCTTGCGGCCTACCGGGACGGGGAGGAGTGGTATCAGGGAATGCTTTCCTATATAAGGGGAAATATTCTTTTTGTGAAGGACTTTCTGAGGGAGCGTCTGCCCATGCTGAAAATGTGGGAGCCGGAGGGAACTTATCTGCTCTGGATTGATTTCAGAGGCCTGGGGCTTTCCGGCGGGGAGCTGGAAGAGCTGATCGTTGCAAAGGCCAGGCTGTGGCTCGATGCGGGAACCATGTTCGGAGCTGAGGGAGAGGGATTCCAGAGGGTGAATGCTGCCTGTCCCCGGGTAATCCTCAGGCAGGCGCTGGAACGTTTGGAGAGTGCGGTAAAAGAGATTCTGTAAACAGGAAGCGGGGAGGAAGCTTGAAATGTCAGAAATTAAGGAGAGTATAAAGGATCTGATCGGCCGGACGCCGATTCTGAGAGCGGGCCGGTTCATGGATCTGGCGGGAGTGAGGGATGCGGTGATCCTGGCCAAGCTGGAATATCTGAATCCTGCGGGGTCAGCAAAGGACCGGGTGGCCATGGCCATGATCGAGGATGCGGAGCGGGCCGGTATCCTGAGTCCGGGAGCCGCAATCATTGAACCCACGTCCGGGAATACGGGAATCGGCCTTGCAGCTGTGGCGGCCTCAAAGGGCTACAGGGCGATATTGACTTTGCCGGAAACCATGAGCATGGAGAGAAGGAAGCTGCTTGAGGCCTATGGGGCGCAGCTGGTTCTCACCCAGGGTAGCGGAGGAATGAAGGGAGCTATCGAGAAGGCGCAGGAGCTGAATGCCTCGATTCCCGGCTCCGTGATTCTGGGACAGTTTGAGAATCCTGCGAATTCCGACATTCACAGGAAGACCACGGGGCCCGAGATCTGGGATCAGACGGATGGCAGGGTGGATATCTTCGTGGCGGGCGTGGGAACGGGCGGAACCATAACCGGCGTGGGAGAGTACTTGAAAGAAAAGAACCCTGATGTTAAAATTGTGGCAGTGGAGCCGGCATCCAGCCCTTTTCTGTCAAAGGGGAGCGCCGGACCGCATGAGATTCAGGGAATCGGTGCGGGCTTTGTCCCCCGGGTACTGAACACGGAAATCTATGACGAGATTATTACGGTGGAAAACGAGGACGCATATGCGCAGGGAAGAGCCTTTGCGGTAAGTGAGGGAATCCTGGTGGGGATCTCCTCCGGTGCGGCGCTCTCTGCGGCGGCGGCTTTGGCCAAAAGGCCGGAGAATGCGGGAAAGGTCATTGTGGCCCTGCTTCCCGATTCCGGAGACAGATATCTGTCAACGCCCCTGTTTTCTGATGGAGATTAGGTTCATTCGCAGGTTGAGCAAAAATGGGGGATTAGTATGGAACATCCTTTTTCAAGAACGGAATTACTGCTTGGTCCATGGGTCTTAGAACGGTTGTCTAAGGCCCATGTGGCGGTTTTTGGCATTGGAGGAGTGGGCGGTTATGCGGTGGAGGCGCTGGTAAGGAGCGGAATCGGCGCGATTGACCTGATTGATAATGACAGGGTATGCGTATCCAACCTGAACCGGCAGATCATTGCCACCCGGGATACCATAGGGAGATACAAGGTGGACGTGATGGAGGAAAGAATCCGCTCCATCTGTCCGGAGACAAGGGTTGCCGCACATCATGTCTTTTTTCTCCCCGAAACTGCGGACCGGTTTGATTTTTCAGCTTACGATTATGTCATTGATGCGGTGGATACGGTGACGGCGAAGCTTGAGCTTGTGATCCGCTCCGAAAGGGCGCAGGTTCCCATCATCAGCTGCATGGGAACCGGAAACAAGCTGGATCCCTCAAGACTTCTGATCGGGGATATCTACGAGACGAGTGTCTGTCCTCTTGCCAGGGTGATGCGGCGGGAGCTGAGAAAGCGGGGTGTGGAGCGCCTGACGGTGCTTTACTCCACGGAGGAGCCATTAAGGCCGGCAGGCTGCGGTGAGAACCCGGAAGGGACAGGGGACGGGACGGGAAAGCGGCGGGCGGTTCCCGGGAGCGTCTCCTTTGTCCCCTCCGCGGCAGGACTTCTGATCGCCGCCCGGGTGGTGACGGAGCTTGCGAACATGACAGGTAAAGAGGCGGAGGGAGAAGAGCGGTGAAGATGGAGAGAGAAGAGATTCCCCTGTTTGTCCTGAGTATCAGTCACAGGCAGGCTCCGGTAGAGATTCGGAAACAGTTTTCCTTTGACCGGGAGCAAACCCGGCGCTTTCTTTCCAGGATGAAGGAGGAGCCGGGAGTGTGGGGCTCGGTCCTGGTGTCCACCTGCAACCGGACGGAGGTGTATTTTTCCGGAGAAAGGAAAGCGGTTGATGCGGTTCAGGAGCTCCTTGCGGGGGAAAAGGCGGCGGACATTCGTCTGCTTCGCCGCTTTTTCCGGATCTATCAGGGACAGAAGGCTGCGGAGCATCTTTTCCGGGTGACGGGAGGGCTGGATTCCATGGTGCTTGGGGAGGATGAGATACTGGGGCAGATCCGTACCGCCTATAATACGGCCCGGGAGGAGCAGAGTGCGGATTACTATATCAATGCGCTCTTCCAGCGTGCCCTGAAAAGTGCGAAGAGGATCAAGACAGAGACCTGTCTTTCCAAAAGCTCGGTCTCCATTGCCACCCTGAGCGCCGCGCAGGCGGTTCAGTTCCGGGAGGGAGAAAAGAAGGTGCTGCTGCTTGGAGCCACCGGGCAGATGGGAAGCCTGATTGCCAAGAATCTTTCCGGCAGAAAGGATATCCGGCTTTTTGCGGCGGTGAGGCGGCGCTGCCCCGCCGTGCTTATGGAGAATGCGGCCCAGATCGCTTACGGGGAGCGCTATTCCTATATTGATCAGGCGGATATCGTGATCAGCGCGACCGCAAGTCCGCACTATACCATTACCTATGAGGCCTGCAGGGCTGCGGTGAAAACACAGAAGCATCGGCTTTTTCTTGACATTGCGGTGCCAAACGACATAGACCCGGACATTGCGCTGTTAGAAGGTGCGCAGCTGCGAAACATAGACTATTTCCAGGAGATCGCAAACGAGCATATGAGTCAGAAGGAGGAGGGCCTGCTGCAGGCGGAGAGGCTCATTGAAAAGGAGCGCGAGGAAGCGGAAAAGGAGTTGATCTTTCATGACTTTCTGCCCTCCCTCCCGGGTCTTATGGAATGTCTCGGGGATAAAAACGCCCGGCAGCTGTTCTATCTGATGAAGGATTATGCCGGGGCGAGGGAGCTTTCCGTGCTCCTTTCGCTGTGCCGGAGGCTTGCGGATGCACAGAGGGAGGAACGGGAGACGGACGGGAGAGATTCCGTCATCTGAAATCATGTTTGGAATGGAGGAAGAGTATGGCGTATTTTCCGTTATTTGTTTCTATGGAGGGGGTGCCCTGTCTGGTGATCGGAGGCGGCAGGGTTGCGCTCCGCAAAATACTGACGCTGATGGAATTCGGTGCCGCCGTCACGGTGGTGTCGCCAAGGCTTCTTCCGGAGATAGAGGCGCTTTCCGGCATTAAGCTGGTAAGACGTAAGTTCCGGGAACAGGATCTGGAAGGGATTTCCTTTCTTTTTGCGGCCTCCTCGGACGAGCTTTGCAACCGCCGGGCGGCGCAGCTTGGGAGGGAAAGGAAAATCCCCGTCAATGCGGCGGATTTACCCGGCGACTGCGATTTCTTTTTTCCCGCCCTGGTACGGAGGGGAGACGTGGTTGTGGGGGTCAGCAGCGCGGGAAAGAGCCCTGCTCTTACGGGGAGAGTGAGAGCATTGGTGGAGAGAGCGCTTCCGGACGATCTGGCCGGATTTGCCGGGCAGATGGGAAGCATGCGGAAGGAAATCATGGAAAGGGGAGGGACTGCGGGGGAGGATCCCGCATACCGGAGAAAGATAGAGGAGTATTTTGAGAGATATGAGGACAGTGAGAGTAGGAACGAGAACCAGCGCGCTTGCCATGGCGCAGGCTGAGGCGGTGATAGCCGCAATGAAGAGTAAGTCGCCGGAGCTCGATTTTGAGATCGTACCCTTAAAGACCAGGGGGGACAGGCTTGCGGACGTTCCCTTGGCCGATTTTGGCGGAAAGGGGGCGTTTGTGGAGGAGTTCGACCGGGAGCTGCTCGAGGGAAGAATTGATATTGCCGTGCACAGCGCCAAGGACGTGCCCTGGAGGCTTGCGGACGGGCTGGAGCTGATGGCCTGTCTGAGGCGGGCGGATCCCAGGGACGTGCTTCTTTTTCGAAAGGGAATGGGGGAGGACGAAATACGCATTGTGGGAACCGCAAGTCCAAGAAGAGAGCTTCAGATCAGGGAGCTTTTTCCGGTGCAGTGCAGGCTCCTTCGGGGAAATGTGCCAACCAGGATAGAGAAGCTGCGAAGCGGCCGGTATGACGGAATCATTCTGGCGGCGGCGGGTCTGGAACGTCTTGGTCTTAACCGGGAGCCGGATTTGGAGTACCGGTATTTTTCACCGGACGAGATGGTTCCCGCCGGAGGCCAGGGAATTATTGTGGTGGAGGGGCGCAGAGGCGACGGGCTCGGAGGGGAGCTTGCGGCGGTCTGTGACGGGAATTCCCTTCGGGAGCTGGAAACCGAGCGCTTTATCCTCAGCGGATTGCGGACAGGCTGTCATGAGCCCGTGGGAGTTTTTGCCAGGATAGAGGGAGATCGGATTGTCATCCGGCTGCTGACGGAAAAAGAGGGAGCGGCCTGCCGGGGAAAGGCACAGGGAAGGGTGTCCGAAAGACTTTCCCTTGCGCGGCGGCTGATGGACGAGGTGAGCGGTCATGAATCGGAATAAGGGAATGGTTCTTCTGGTGGGTGCAGGACCCGGAGATCCGGGGCTTTTCACACGAAGGGGCGCGGAGGCTGTCGGCAGCGCAGAGGTTATCCTGTATGACAGACTGGTAAATCCCGGCCTACTCGACGGAGCGCCGGATGGCTGCGAGAAAATTTTTGTGGGAAAAGGTGTGGGAAATCACGGTCTTTCTCAGAAGGAAATCAATGAACTGATCATAAGAAAGGCCCGGGAGGGAAAAAGAGTGGTCAGGCTCAAGGGAGGAGACCCCTTTGTCTTTGGCCGAGGAGGCGAGGAGGCCCTGGCCCTTGAGGAGGAGAATATTCCCTACAGTGTGGTGCCCGGCGTCACCTCGGCGGTGGCGGCTCTTGCGGCGGCCGGCATTCCCATCACACACAGAGGGCTTGCCAGAAGCTTTCATGTAATTACCGGACACACCATGGAGCGCGATACCGCACATGCCGGGGAAAGCGCAGAGCAGGGGCGCTTTGTCCCTTACGGGTCGTTGGAGGGAACACTGGTTTTTCTCATGGCCGTGGCGGAGCTTCCCGTTATTGCAGGGGAGCTGATGGAGGGCGGAAAGAGCGGGAAAACTCCCGCCTGTCTGGTGGAGCAGGGAACCACTATAAGGCAGAGAAGAATTGACGGGACGCTGGAAACCATCGCAGGAATGGCACAAGAACAGGGAATCAGGCCGCCCGCCATTCTGGTGGTGGGAGAGGCGGCGGCTTTTCATCTGACTTCCCGGGCGCTGCCCCTTTCCGGAAGAAGGATCGGAGTCACCGGGACTTTCGCCATGGTGCGGAAGCTGTCCGCAGATCTTGAGGGGCTTGGCGCACAGGTCTTCGAAGCGTGCTATCTTAAGATTGTTCCCACCAGCGTCCTTGCGCGGAGGAATCCGGATTTCGAACAGTTTTCCTGGCTGGTATTTACCAGCGCGAACGGTGTGGAGCAGTTTTTTGAGCAGATAAGGGATATGGATATCGATATCCGCCGTCTGTCCAGGTGCAGGTTTGCGGTGATCGGACCGGGCACGGGCCAGGCTCTTTGGAATCACGGAATCCGGGCAGACTACATGCCCTGCCGCTATACTGTGGAGGAGCTGGCGCAGGGCGTTGCGGGGCTTGCCCTGCCGGGAGAGCGGCTGCTTGCGCTGCGGGCCGGGGAGGGCTCCGTGAATCTTGCCAGAATCTGGCAGCGGGAGGGGCTTGGATTTGAGGATCTGGGAATCTATGAGACAAGAGCGGATGAGGAGGCGGTACGGACGCTCCGGCAGCAGGCGGATGTGCTGGATACCGTTACCTTTGCCAGCGCCTCCGGGGTAAGAGCGTTTTTTGAGAGCGCCCGGAGCCGGTCCGGTGATCCCGGGCCGGGGGCGGAAGGCGAAAACCCGGGCAAAAGGAGACTTCCGCAGCGTCTGGTGTGCATCGGGAACAAGACGGAGGAAGCCTTGCGGGAGAGACTGCCCGGGGAGGAATGGGGAAGAATCCGGACGGCAAAGGAGTATACGGCAAAGGGGCTGGTGGAGGCCTGTCTGGACGGCTGAGGTGGAAACAGTTGGTGTGCAGAACGAAAAACACAGATCAGGAGGAGTTATATGACAGAGAGATTGCGGCGGCTTCGGGTGAGCGAGGCCATGAGGCGGCTTGTGTGCGAGAATGAGGTTCGGGTGGATGATCTGATTTATCCGATTTTTGTGATAGAGGGAGAGAATATCAAAAATCCGGTGGATTCCATGCCGGGAATTTATCAGTATTCCCCGGACAGGCTCTTTGAGGAGCTGGAGCGGGTGAGGGAGAGCGGAATTCCCGGGGTTCTTCTGTTTGGAATTCCCGCTCACAAGGACGAAGCGGGAAGTGCGGCTTATGATGACGCGGGTGTGGTTCAGGAGGCGGTGCGCCTGATAAAGCGGGAATATCCGGAACTGCTTGTGATGGCGGACGTGTGTCTTTGCGAGTATACCTCCCACGGGCACTGCGGGCTGGTGGAGCCGGGCAGCGGCAGGGTGCTCAACGACGAGACGCTGCCGCTTCTTGCCAGGATGGCTGTTTCCCTGGCAGGGGCGGGGGCCGATGTGATCGCACCCAGCGACATGATGGACGGCAGAGTGGGCGCAATCCGGAGGGCGCTGGATGAGGAGGGTTTTTCGGACAGGGCGATTCTGGCCTACAGCGCCAAATTTGCCTCCGCATATTACTCGCCCTTCCGGGATGCGGCCCACTCTGCTCCTGGCTTTGGGGACAGAAAGACCTATCAGATGGATCCTGCCAACGGAAGAGAGGCTGTGCGGGAGATTGAGGCGGACATCCGGGAGGGAGCCGACATGATCATGGTAAAACCTGCGCTCGCCTATCTGGACGTGGTGAAGGAGGCTTCCCGCCGCTTTGAGCATCCTCTTGCGGTTTACAATGTGAGCGGGGAGTATTCCATGGTGAAGGCTGCAGCGGCTGCAGGCTTTCTTGATGAGAAAAGGATTGTGATGGAGAATCTGACGGCAATGAAGAGGGCGGGAGCCAGGATCATCATATCCTACCATGCCCTGGATGCGGCGGCGTGGATTCGAAGGGAGGGGGAAGGAGCATGAGACAGGAGAGGTCGCAGGCTCTCTTTGAGAGGGCGAAAAAGCGGATACCCGGCGGGGTGAACAGTCCGGTCCGGGCTTATAAGGCCGTGGGGACAACGCCCCGCTTTATTGTCTCCGCCAAAGGCTCCAGGATTACGGATGCGGACGGAAACGAATACATTGATTATGTGTGTTCCTTCGGCCCCGGAATTCTGGGACATGCTCATCCTGCCGTGGTGGAGGCCGTGCGCGCGGCATGTGCGGACGGGCTCAGCTTTGGGGCACCCACCGAGAAGGAGGTTGTTCTGGCAGAGCTTGTATGCGGGATGATGCCCTCCATAGAGCTGCTCCGGCTTGTGAGCTCCGGTACGGAGGCCGTGATGAGTGCGGTGAGGGCTGCCCGGGGCTTTACGGGAAGAGACAGGATCCTGAAATTCAGAGGCTGCTATCACGGGCACAGCGACGGCCTTCTGGTAAAGGCCGGTTCCGGAGCCCTCACCGCGGCCCTTCCGGACAGTGCGGGCGTACCCCTGGACTTCACAAAGAACACGCTGGTGGCGGACTATAATGACAGAGAGTCCGTGGAGAGGCTGTTTGAGGCCAATGCGGGAGAGATTGCGGCGGTGGTGGTTGAACCGGTGGCCGCAAACATGGGCGTGGTGCTGCCAAAGGAGGGGTTTCTTTCCTTCCTGAGAGAGATCACCCGGAAAGAGGGAGCGCTCCTGATCTTTGACGAGGTCATAACCGGCTTTCGCCTGGGAGAGGGCGGCGCGCAGGAATATTACGGGATCAGGCCGGATCTCACCACCCTTGGCAAGATCATAGGGGGAGGCATGCCCATCGGTGCCTACGGCGGGCGCAGGGATATCATGGAAATGATAGCTCCCTCAGGGCCGGTCTACCAGGCGGGCACCCTCTCCGGGAACCCCGTCGCAACTGCGGCCGGGATAGAGACACTTACCATATTGAAAAATCATCCGGAAATCTACAGGGAGCTGGAGGAAAAGACGCAGAAGCTTGCTCAGGTCATGCGAAAGGCCCTGGGAGAGAGTGTGTCGGTGAATCAGAAAGGCTCGCTTCTTGGAGTCTTTTTTGCACAGGGGGGTGTGAATGATTATGAGAGCGCCCTTAAGTCAGATACCGGGCGGTATGCGGATTATTTCAATTTCATGCTGGACCGGGGGATATATCTTGCGCCCTCACAGTTTGAAGCCATGTTCGTGTCCGCCGCCCACAGCTTCGAGGATATCGAGAGAACCTGCGAGGCCGTGAGAGAGTATGCCGGGAGGAAAGCAAATGAGTGACATAAACGCGCAGGACGTGGAGCGGAGCATTGTGAAAAAGTTCCGCAAGGAAATCTGGAGAAAATTCACGAGAGCCATCAATGAGTATGAGCTCATAAAGGACGGGGACAGGATAGCGGTCTGTATTTCCGGGGGAAAGGATTCCATGCTGATGGCAAAGCTTTTTCAGGAGCTGTGGTGCCATGGAAGACAGAACTTCGAGGTTAAGTTTCTGGTCATGAATCCCGGCTACAATGAAGAGAATTATCAGAATATTCTGAATAATGCCGTGCACCTTAATGTGCCGATTACCGTATTCTGCACGGAAATCTTCGATACGGTTGCGGATATTACGGATTCGCCCTGTTATCTGTGCGCCAGAATGAGGCGGGGATATCTCTACAGCCATGCCAGGGAGCTTGGCTGCAACAAAATCGCTCTGGGACATCACTATGATGACGTGATCGAGACGATTCTCATGGGAATGCTCTACGGCGGCCAGGTCCAGACCATGATGCCGAAGCTTCACAGCACGAATTTTGAGGGAATGGAGCTGATCCGTCCTCTTTACCTGATCCGGGAGGAGGATATCATCAGATGGACGCATTATAACGAGCTTCGCTTTATTCAGTGCGCCTGCCGCTTCACAGAGAATCTGGCCAGCGGTGCGGGGGATTCCAAGCGGGCGGAAATAAAGGAGCTGATCCGGGAATTGTCCCGAAAAAGCCCCTTCATAGAGAAAAATATTTTCCGCAGTGTGGAGAATGTAAATCTGAGCACTGTGATCGCCTACAAGCAAAACGGCGTCAGGCATCATTTCCTGGATGATTATGATTCCCCCAAACTATGACTGCCTTGCCTCCTCCATCCAGACACGCATCTGGTTTTCGCCCCGGTTTCCCCAGGTATAATAGGGAACCGCAACGGCACGGCACTCGGTCTGTCCCGGCTTTACCGACGTATAGAGGCCTTGAGAGGCATCGGTTCTGCAGGCTGCCACGTTAAGGGCCACGCTGCCGCCAAGGAGATTTTCGTCATAGCCGCCCACCGTGGGAGGAACATGATCCTTCACGCTCAGGGAGAGAACGTCGCCTTCGTTGTCCGCTCCCTCAAAGCAGTACACCAGAGGGCCGCGGCACAGTGCTGTCTTTCCGGTAAGCTCGGGCACCCTGGAGGAGGCGTATACAAAATAGGGGGTTCCGTCAAGGGTGAGCTCGATCACGTCCCCGTCCTGTGCCGTGACAGACACATATCCCTTATCCGGCGCAGGGCTGCAGGGGACTTTGTTTACGGTAAGCTGCCAGGTCTTGCTGTATTCCGGTATCCTGATGGCAAGCCGGCCTCCCTTTTCCACCTCGTAGGTGATATGGAAATCATAGGGATATTCGGTTCTGCAGGTGAATTTGATTCCGTTCTCAAAGGCGACTGTGCCGGCTGCAAACAGATGGCAGAAGGCGGTGTCCTTGTTTTCACCGTAGGCATACTTGCCGAAGGAGGAGATCAGCCTTGCCACGTTGGGCGGGCAGCAAGCGCAGGCATACCACCTGGGGCGCACCGGCAGATCGTGGCGGTGCGTGGGAGATACGCCGGAAATCCCCGGAACCACCTCAAGGGGATTGACATAGAAGAACCGCTTCCCGTCAAGCTGCATTCCCGCAAGAACCGTGTTGTAGAAGGCACGTTCCATCACGTCTGCGTATTTTCCGTCCACTTCATTTTCCAGCATTCTCGAGGCAAAAAACATAAGACCGATGGAGGCGCAGGTTTCCGCATAGGCCGTATCGCCCGGCAGGTCATAGTCGGTGCTGAAGGCTTCGCCGTGAACCGTGGAACCGATACCGCCGGTGATATACATGCGCCTTTGGGTGATACTTTCCCAGAGTCTTTCGCAGGCGGCAAAAAGCTCCTTATCCCCCGAGAGGGAGGCGAGATCCGCCATTGCGGTGTACAGATAAACCGCGCGGACCGCATGACCGACCGCATCCGTCTGCTCCCGGACCGGCCTGGTGGCCTGCATGTAATCCGTGTCCGTAGGATGGGCGTTCCACACGCACCAGCCGCGGTTTTCGGCTTCCTTCTTAAAGAAATCGGGATCGCACCCTCTTGTATTTATGAAATGCTCCGCCAGCTCCAGGCAGTGCCTGTTTCCCGTGGCCCGGTACATTTTGAGCAAGGCCAGCTCCACCTCTGGATGTCCCGGGCAGCCGGGGTTTCCTTTTACAATAAAATGGTCGTAGATATGCTCCGCATTTTTCAGCATTACCGTAAGGAGCTTATCCTTGCCGGTTGCGTCGTAGTAGGCGCAGGCAGCCTCCATCATATGTCCGGAGCAGTAGAGCTCATGGCCCTCGAGAAGATTGGTCCACCGCTTCTCTTTGTCCTTAATGGTGTAGTAGGTGTTCAGGTATCCGTCCTCATCCTGAGCATCGGCGATAATGTCGATGAGCTCATCTGCGGTTTTTTCCAGCTCCCGGTCGGGAAAAAGGGAAAGAGAATAGGCCACGGCCTCCATCCATTTGGCAAAGTCGCTGTCCTGGAAAACCATTCCGTAAAAGCCGTCCTGAGCGTCCTCGCTGCGAAGGGCTCTCCCGGTGTTGATAAAATTCTGGATCGCATGGCTCTTTTCCGTATCCTCGGCTTTATCGCAAAGCACGCTGTACTGATAAGGGATTACCACGTCCCGGATCAGCTTCTGATATTTGCCGATAAAACCTCCGGACGTATATTCTTTTGTTCCGATTTGATTTTGTACTTTCATTTCCTCTCCCATCTGCGCTCCCTGCCGCGCTGCTGTTTTTGTTTCTCACAGCGGATTTCCGCTGCTTCTTGACAAATCATCCTATATGTATTATGTTCTGTTATAAAAGGAAAATAAATGGATTATTTGCGGTTTTATATGGAGAATTATCATGAATGAGATTGTGCTTTGCAACAGCTCCATGCCGGTCATGGGAGTCTGTGACCTGTGTGCTGCGCCGGAGCCATTTTTCCATGCGGACAGAACGGTGGATTTTCATGTCCTGATCTACGTGATTGAGGGCGTGGTTTACGTGACGGAGGAAGAGACGGATTACGAGATTCATCCGGGGGAGCTTCTCTTTTTGAAAAGCGGCATCCGCCACCTGGGAAAAAGGGAAATTCCCAGGGGGACCCGCTGGTATTTCATTCACTTTTATCTGGATGAGGAGGAGGGGATAGAACCCCTGGCCTTGGAGGCGGGACCGCTTATTCCCAACAGGCCGGTGCGTTTTGGAATGAAGCTTCCCAAAAAGCTCACAGGGCTTTCCGGGAGCGAGGTGGAGAGCCGGATTTCCGAGCTTTCAAAGCTCTTCCACTCGGAGAATCCAATGGAAAAATGGGAGATCAATGCGAGACTGTTCGGTTTTCTGGGCCTTGCGGCCTTTTTCGGGAAACAGCAGCTAAGGCCGAGGACTCTTTCGGACAGAATCTGCGGTTATCTGAACGAACAGCTTTCGGAGCCCTTTTCCGCACGCAGGATGGAGCAGCATTTTTTCCTGAGCTATAAGCATATGGCGGCCATGTTCAAGAGGGAGAAGCAGATGACCCTGCAGCAGTATCATAATAGGCAGCGCATGGCCGAGGCCTGCAGGCTGCTCAGATCCACGCTGCTTCCGGTGGGGGAGATCAGCAAGGAGCTGGGGTATTCCGACATGCTCTATTTCAGCCGCTGCTTTCACCGGTATGCGGGAATGAGTCCCACGCAGTACCGCAGGAGCGCACCCAGCTTTTATTGAGAGGGGCGCTTAAAATCAATTTGATTAAGTCAACAGACTCTGATACAATAAAAAGAAAAGTATCGAGAGAAGAGAGGTAAATTATGAAGATGATAACTGCCCCTATGGGATGGAACAGCTGGGACTGCTACGGCGCTGCGGTCACAGAGGATATCGTGAGAAAAAACGCCGAATTTATGGCAGAGAATCTGAAGCAGTACGGATGGGAATATGTGGTGGTTGATATTCAGTGGTATGAGCCCCTGGCCGAAAACCACGAGTATCACCCCTTTACAGAGCTGTGCATGGACGAGTACTCCCGCCTGATACCTGCACCAAACCGCTTCCCCTCCTCGAAGGGAGGAAAGGGCTTCGCGCCTCTTGCGGAATATGTGCATTCCCTCGGGCTTAAGTTCGGAATTCACATTATGAGGGGAATTCCCAGGCAGGCCGTGCATCAGAATACGGCAATTAAGGGTACGGAGCGCAGAGCGAGAGAGATTGCAAAGACGGCGAACATCTGCAGCTGGAACACGGACATGTACGGAGTGGATCCGGACAGGGAGGGTGCAAGGGCCTACTATGACAGTATTTTTGAGCTCTATGCGTCCTGGGGCGTGGATTTCATCAAATGCGACGATATCGCCAGGGAATTTCCCAAGGAGGAGCAGGAGCTTATCATGCTCAGCGAATCCCTCCATGGCTGCGACAGAGAAATGGTGCTCAGTCTCTCGCCGGGACCCGCACCCCTGGAGAAGGCGGAGCTTTTGAAGCAGGTCTCCAATATGTGGCGGATCACGGATGATTTCTGGGATAAGTGGGAGCAGCTCTACGATATGTTCCAGAGGGCGGAAAAATGGTGTACGCACTCCGGGGCGGATCATTTCCCGGATGCGGATATGCTGCCCATAGGGCCGATCCGTCAGGACTATGACAAGAAAAACCGGACTAATTTTACAAAGAGCGAGCAGATCACCATGATGACTCTGTGGAGTATTTTCCGTTCTCCGCTCATGATCGGCGGCGAGATGACGGGCTTTGACGATTTTACCATCAGCCTGATCACAAACCCGGAGATTTTGAAAATGCACAAAAACTCCCGCCATTCCCACCAGGTATGGAGGAGGGAGATTGGCGGGACGGAGCACGTGCTCTGGAGCGCCGCGGATGCCCAGGGCGGTCATTACGCCGCGGTGTTTAATGCCGGTGATAAGGACAGTGAGATTCAGATCCTTCTGGAGGATCTGGAAATAACCGGACCGGTTTCCTGCCGGGAGCTTTGGAGCGGCGAGGCGGTACAGGCCGGGGAAAGCATAAATGTGAGGCTGGAAAGCCACGGCGCAAAGGCGTTTTACTTTTTCAGCCGTTAAGTGAAATGAGGATGTATGCAGGGGTATAGTTATGCAAAGGATACTGGTAGTTGATGACACGGAACTGAACTGCGAATTACTGCGCAATATATTGAAGGACGGGTACATAATCGATACGGCCAAGGACGGGGAACAGGCTCTGTCCAAGATCAGAGAATACCCTCCGGGAGGCCTTGCGGCGATCCTTCTGGATCTGCAGATGCCGAAAATGAACGGATTTGCAGTGATTGCGGAGATGAAAAGAAAGGGATGGATGGCAAAAATCCCTGTGCTTATTATCAGCAGCGAGCATTCTGTGGAGGTTGAGAACCAGTGCTTTGAGCTGGGGGCGTCGGATTTCATTCACAAGCCCTTCGAGGGCTCTATCGTAAAAAACAGAGTAAGGAATGCCATCGAGCTCTTTTCCGGAAAGAACCAGCTTGAGCAGGAGGTGAGGGAGCAGGCGAAGACTCTCAAGAAGCAGTATCAGATCATCCAGATGCAGGCGGAAAAGCTGAAGGAGGCGGAGCCCTTCCATATGCTGATGATGGAATATCAGGCGGCGATCATGGAGGTGGAGACCAGACTGAAGGTGCTGAATGCGGAGTTTACCCAGCGGTATAACAGGAACCCCTTTGAGTCCATAAAGAGCAGGCTGAAGACCCCGGAGAGTATTTACGACAAGCTGGCGAGAAAGGGGTATCCAGCCACTGTGGAATGTATCAGGGAGAAGCTGATGGATGTGGCAGGCCTGCGGGTGATCTGCTCGTTTCCGGATGATATTTACCGTCTGGCGGATTTCCTGATCCGCCAGGACGACATTATTCTTCTGAAGAAGAAGGATTATATCAAAAACCCCAAGACAAACGGTTATCGGAGCCTGCATCTGATCCTGGACGTTCCGATCTTTCTCTCCGATCAGAAGAAATACATGAAGGCGGAGGTGCAGTTCCGCACCATCGCCATGGATTTCTGGGCCAGCCTGGAGCACAAGCTTGGCTATAAGCGGGAGGGTGACAATACGGAGGAGATCGTAAGGCAGCTAAAGGACTGCGCCGATTCCATAGAGGCGCTGGATTACCAGATGCAGGAGATACGGAACAAGATTGACAAAGCGTAATGCGGAGGATGGAATTATGTATAAGCATCATGAGGAATCCCTGGAGAACCTTAAGAAGTATTTTCGGGATAAGGAGGAAGTGATCGCTCTGATTTTCGGAGGCTCCGTCGCCAAGGGCTGCGAAAGGCCGGATTCGGATCTTGACGCAATGGTGGTGATCACGGATGAGGCATATGCGCTTCGGGCCGCGAATAATGAGACGGTGGAGACGATACACGATTACTGCACCTATGAGGGCGGCTACTTTGACGTGAAGTATATGACAAAGCAGTTTCTGGAGGAGGCGGCCGGGAAGGGGAGTGAACCGGCGAGAAACGCATTTTTGAAGTCCCGGGTGCTTTTTTCCTCGGATCCGGATATTCCCCGGCTGGTTTCTGAAATTCCGGTTTTTCAGAAACAGGAAAAGGAGGAGAAGATGCTTTCCTTCTATGCGGACTTCTGGCTGAATTATTACTATTTTCTCAAGTCGTGCCCTGTTGACGGCTATATGAGGCTTCACGCCGTCAATGAGGTGATCTACAGCATTTATCGAATGGCTTTGCAGGAAAGCGAGATTCTGTTTCCCTGCAACAGGAGGCTGGAAGAATTTGTGGAAAATGTGTCGCAGGAGACGGCGCAGCTGGTGAGCCTGGGGAAGAAGGCGGCAAAATCTCAGGAGATGGAGGATGTGGATGCTTTTGTGAAGTATTTTCTCGATACCACATCCTATGAGATCCCTTCGGATATCGGAAATGTATTGTCGCGGTATACTGCGGATTTCGAGCAGTGGTGGAGGGTTCCAAGGCCCAATGTGAATGAGTGGTAAACTGGTGAGGGATTCCCGTCTGCCGGCATACAGGTTCGGCGGACGGGAAATTAATATTTTATAAAAAGTATTAAAATACGATAAAGTGATTGACACAGGGGAAATTCTGATTTATTATCTGATTATGCACAGGCTGATTTTCGGCCTGCATCTTATATGATCTGACCAGTCAAAGGTTCTATGCCTGCATCAGGGACGATTTTCAACGAGACGAGGTAATAGTTATGAACAGATTAAAGCAATACTTTCCCGTGATCCGGGAAAGGCAGGAGCTTCTTACTGAAATCAGGAGCGTCAGGGAATTGGAGGAGCAGTTTGAGAGCTGGACAAAGGAGCAGCAGGAGGATTTTCTGAACCTTTGCACGGGGGTAAGGGGGATCCGCTTTTTGTACGACGGATTTTTCAAGGAGATCATGAATCCGGAGTATGTTCCGGAGAGACTGAACGATTTCCTTTCCCAGGCGCTTGGAAAGAGGGTCAGGGTGCTGAAGGTCCTCCCTGCGGATTCCGTAAGGCTGGCGGATGAGAATTCCCTGCTGATTATGGACATGGTGGTGGAGTTTGAGGACGGCGGCATAGCCAATCTTGAGATCCAGAAGGTGGGATATCTCTTTCCGGGACAGCGCAGCGCCTGTTACTCGGCGGATCTGCTGCTGCGGCAGTACAAGAGAGTGAGGGGCGAGAGAAGGAAAAAATTCAGCTACCGGGATATCAGGAGCGTGTACACGATTGTGCTCTATGAGAAAAGTCCGGGTGCGTTCCACCGGTTTCCTCACGAATATAAACATAATTTCGAACAGAAATCTGACACGGGACTGGAGATGGAGCTGCTGCAGAAATACCTTTTCATCCCTCTTGACATCTTCAGGAAAATCCAGCAAAATAAAGACATAACAGACAAACTGGAGGCGTGGCTTGCGGCCTTTAGCATTGACGACCCGGAGACGATCATACAGCTGCTTGAGAGGTACCCGGAGTTTCGGCAAATGTACGAGGAGGCATACGATATCTGCCGGAATATAGAAGAGGTGATGGCGATGTTTTCGAGAGAGCTTTACGAACTGGACAAGAACACGGTGCAGTACATGATCGACGAGATGCAGGATACCATTGACGAACAGAAAACAATGCTGGATACCCGCCAAAATACGATTGACGAACAGAAGGCAATGCTGGATATTCAGCGGAATACAATTAAAACAATGCAGGACATGGTGGAGAGGGGAATTCTTGGAATGATCCGTGTCATGGAAAAGTCCGGTTCCTCCAAAGGAGAAATCCTGGAAGCGCTGCAGGAGCAATATCAGCTGACCGGGGAGGCGGCGGAGGGATATCTGGAGCAGCGGGGAGGTCTTCAAAAAAGGGATTGATAAATTTTTTTATAAATGATAGAATAGTAACATAGCTGTAAGCATTTCCGGCTGTTTGGAGGTGTGGTGGTTTTATGCGGATGCGGCGGTGAGGGAATTTCCCCTGCTGATTTTTTGACTATGGAAGTATTATGCCTGCGGGGCAGATACCCATGGTCTTTTTTTTTCGGTGAGGGAGGCCGTGAGGAGATTGGTCTGGGATTTGAAAGCAGGATCACCGTATATGAAAGTCAGGAGGAAGATGCATGAACGTAATTGAGACAGAAAATCTGATCAAAACCTATAAAAGATACAAAAAGAAAGAGGGAATAAGAGGAAGCATCCAGGGATTGTTCCATCGGGAGTATGAGGAGAAAAATGCGGTGAATTCCGTGAGCCTTCAGATCGCAGAGGGCGATTTCCTTGGGCTGATCGGTCCGAACGGAGCGGGAAAGACAACGCTGATCAAGATGCTTACCGGGATTATCGCGCCCACCTCGGGAAGAATAGAGGTGCTGGGCTTTTATCCGAACGATCTGAAAAACGAGTTCAAGATGCAGTATGCTGTGGTGATGGGGCAGAAAAGCCAGCTTTTTTTTGAACTGACCGCCAGTGACACGCTTCGCATGTTCAAGGAGATCTATGAGATCCCCGAGGAGGAATATCAAAGGAGAAAGAAATATTTTACAGAGCTTTTTCAGGTGGAGGAGCTGATGAATATGCAGGTGCGCACGCTCTCTCTTGGGGAGAGGATGAAGATGGAGCTGATCGCCGCACTGCTCCACAATCCAAGAATCCTGTTCCTTGACGAGCCCACGATTGGCCTGGACGCAGTGGCATCCAGGCAGATACGCAGCTTTCTTAAAAGGGTCAATCAGGAGAGGGGAACCACGATTCTTCTGACCTCGCACTATATGGAGGATATCAAGATGCTCTGCGGCCGGTCGATTGTGATCAATCATGGGAATAAAATCTATGACGGGAACACGGAGGAGCTGTTCGAAAGGTATCAGAGGAATAAGAAAATCACGGCCACGTTTGAACACGCCCCGGGGCGTGATTTTGAAAAATGGGCAGGAGAGGCTTTCCGCGGTCAGGCTGTGACGATTCTGGAGAATACTCCTTATAAGAAGGTCTGGCGGGTGGCAAAGGAGAACGCCAATCACGTGCTGCAGGAGATCATGAGGCAGGAGCCGGCTGATATTTCCGTGGAAGAGGAGGAGATCGGAGTTATAGTGGAGAGAATTTACAGAGAAGAGGAGGCGTATGCATAAATATCTGGAGGTGGCCAAAACTCATATGAAGGCGCAGCTGGCCTGGCGCTGCGACGTGATCTTCAATATGATCTTTACCGTGTCAAAGATCCTGTTCGCCTACCTGCTGTGGGGAATTATTTTTGGGGAAAGGAGCGAGGTGTCAGGCTTTACCTTTCACGGAATGCTTTCCTATTATATTGTGAGCTCCTTTTTGTCCCAGCTGGAAATGTCGGACGGTATCAGCGGAGAGATTTCCGCCAGGATAAGGAACGGCACCTTTTCCAACTATATGGTGCTTCCTGTGAGCATTGAGCGGTACTTTGTGGCAATGGAGGCAGGGGTGGCGGCTTTTTACTTTGTCTTTGACCTTGCGGCGGCCCTTATATGGATCTTCATCTTTCGGATTCAGTTTGTATTTGTGCAGAGCGTGTTCGTGTTTTTCTGTGCCCTGTTCATGATCCTCATGGGGATGTTTTTTATGGTGCAGCTCAATTATTTCCTGGGAATCCTGACGTTAAAGTATCAGGAGATCGGCACCTTTCTCATGATCAAGAACAATCTGATCGCACTGGTTACGGGAACCATCATCCCTCTTGCTCTTTTTCCGGAGACATTTGTGAGGGGCATGAGGCTGCTTCCCTTTTACTATATCACCTATCTGCCCTCCATGCTGCTCACCGGGCGCTGTGCCGGGGAAGCTCTGACGGGCCTTTTCGTGCTCCTGCTCTGGTGCCTGGCTCTGCAGGCCGTGATTGCGGTTACATGGAAAAATTACAGAATAAAATATGACGGGGTGGGAATATGATGACACGATTTCAGAAAAATTACAGAGTGGTGAAGGAGCTGGTCCGGCTCCGGTTTCAGAATCTTATGATGTTCCGGCTTGGTTTTTTCGGTCCCTTTTTCGTGGACGGGAGTATGTTTGCCATACAGCTGCTGGTATTCCGGGCCGTTTATTCCAACATTGACCGGATCGGGAGCTGGAGGGAGGGGGAGGTGATTCTGTATATCGGTACCTTTTCCCTTCTGAATGCGGTGAGCATGGTGGTCAGCTTTTTCGGCGTGATTGATATCGCACCCAAGATACAGAGCGGAGAGATGGATCTGTATCTCACCAAGCCGGTGAGCCCGCTGCTGAGGCTTACCTTTGAAAAGGTGAATCCCGGCTCCGTCCCGCTGGTAGCCATGAGCGTTCTCATTATTATTTACGGGATCGGGAAGGCTCAGATTGTGCCGACAGCGGGAAAAATCGCGGCCTATTTGTTCTGGTTTGCGGTGATGGAGATCCTCTATTATTGTATGGAGGTGCTCATGCGCTGCATCGCATTTTTTATCGTGTCCACGGCCAAGATGGAGCGGCTTGAGGAGGCGGGGCTGGAGCTTTGCATGAAGCTTCCCGGGATTGCCTTCTACGGAGTCTGGAAGCTGATCTTTTACTGCTTTCTGCCCTACGGGATCATGGCCACGCTGCCGGTTCAGAGCATGGTTGGCGAAATGAGCTGGGGACTCGGGCTTTTTGGGGCGGCGGTGGTGAGCGCTTTTTGTCTGCTGACCTGCTTTGTATGGAAAAGGGGAGTCCGACGCTATAACAGCGCAAGCTCCTGAGACCGCCGTCCATGGCGGATTTTAATGGGGTTCGGGCAGCGGAAGGTACAGAAACAGGTTAAAGACGTTATTTTCGGTCTGAATTTCCATGCTGCCGTGATATCTTTTTACTATTTCCTGAATGCTTTTGAGCCCGAGGCCATGGTTTGCCTTATCCGGTTTCGAGGTGGGAGGAATCAGGCCGTGCCCCGGTATTTTTCCGGGCGGGGAAGGGACGTTTGGTTTGCCGGTATCAGGATTGCTGATCTCCAGACAGAACAGTCCCTTCCCCGCCCTGCTTTTCAGGGTGATTTCTCTTTGTGCTTCGTCCAGCTTCATACACGCCTCTATGGCGTTGTCTAAGGCGTTGGCATACAGGGCGCAGAGATCGGTTCTCGCATAGGGAAGCTGCCCGGGGATTTTGAGCTCCAGCCGCAGGCGGATGTGACAGCGCTCCAGGATGCTTTTCTTTACGGTCAGCACGGCGTTTACGGTAGCGTCCCCGCACAGGGACAAGGGCTGGGAGAGTGCGGCGGCATCCTGGAGATTTTGGATATAAGCGTCACGCTTCTCCTGGGGCAGGGCGCACAGCATCTGGATGTGGTTGGCTAAATCGTGCCGGAGTCTTCTGATTTCAAAATGCTGCTGTTCCATGGCTTCATAATATTTGCGGTTGATTTCCATGAACATATTCTGCCGCTCCAGCTTCTGCCCTCTGGCCAAGACCGTGACGCACCAGAGCAGACTGATGAAGGAAAGCAGGGCGATGAGCGGTAAGGCGGCGTACTCCCAGTGGATGTGGAGGTCGAATGTACACGAGAGAAACAGGACGGCCATATTCAGCACAATACCAAAAGGCGCGATTGTGAGGAGCAGCAGTAAGCGCCACATGCTCTCGGACAAAGTATAATCCGGATCAGGCGCAAATTTCCTGGTGCAGAGATAAAGAGTGAGCGCAAAGGGCAGGTTAAGAAGTTTGGAAAAGAAGAAGCCGTGATTTATCTGCCTTAAGAATTCGGGAAGGAGATAAGGGATATAATTATCCCGCAGCATGTTGAAGGAGAAGAGCGTGCTGGAAAACATCATGCCGATCGTCACCCTTTTCCAGAAGCTGCCCCTGCAGGAAAGCAGGACGATGATCAGGTAAATTGATGCGGCCGCCAGAATATTGAAGGGATCTCCTATAAAAATAACGGTAGCGCTGAGCAGGGAACATCCGGCAAACAGCAGGAGGCGTTTGGGCCATTTGGAGGAAATCTCGATCAGGAAGGACATGGCATGAAAAATCAGCCAGCCACAGGACAGCATGTTGGCTGCCAGTAAAAGATTCGACGGAATATTCATTTCATATCACCTCTCATCATGGCTCTGGCGATTTTGCAGGGAGCGGTTTCCCGGTATCTTCTGCTGCAGGGAAGCTCTGTGTCCCGAATCATGACGGATTCGCTTCCGAGATAATCTATATGAGACGGATTGACCAGGTAGCGCTGATGAATCCGGACAAAGTCCGGGGAAAGCTTTTTTTCAATCTCATCAAGCCGGGCATAGAAGGGATATTGGCCTCTCGCACTCACCAGGATGACTCTGCGCTTATCCGAATAGAAGTAGAGAATATCGGCCAGACGAATGCGCCATGTGCCGTCCGCGTTTTTCAGGGTAAAGGTCCGGGATTCCTCCTGTGCGGATTTTGCGCGGACACGAAAGAGGAGCCTGCGCAGCTTTTCCTCCGTAACGGGCTTGATCAGATAATCAAGGGCATCAACCTGGTAGCCGTCAAAGACATAATCCGCATAGCCGGTGACAAAGACGATAATCAGCTGTGTGTCGAAGGTCCTGATTTTTCCGGCAGCCTCCATACCGTTTAAGCCCTTCATTTCCACATCAAGAAATAACAGATCAATCTCGCCGGGGTGGCTTCCCAGCCATGAGACAGCGCCCGCACCGGAAGAAAATTCGTAGACAATCTCCTCGGAGCCCTCAATCATCAATTTTTCCAGCTGGATGCGCAGAGCATCTCTTGCGTCTGATTCATCATCGCAGATTCCGATTCTCAGCATGGGGAGCCTCCTTTATTTCTGCGGGCAAAATACCTTTTGCCCCTGTCAGCATGTATTTATTATAGCATAAGTTCACCGGATTATAAGGCTGAATTCCGCACGTCTATGTTAAACTTTACATCCAGACCGTCCAAACTTTACATTTTCTGCAGGATGCTTCCAAGGATGACATACAGCCGGTCAAAAATGACGGCCCGTTTTGCCGTGGGGAAATTTTATGCTATCCTCAGTAAGAAGAGGACACACGTCTGGTGCACGGTGTGGCCATAACAGATAAGGCTTTAGGAGGAAACGGTTATGTTGTATGTAAAGGAGCTTTATAAATCTTATGAGGCGGGCAAAAACAAATATCAGGTGTTAAAGGGGATTGATTTTCATGTGGCAAAGGGGGAGTTTGTGGCGGTCATGGGACCCTCCGGTTCCGGAAAGACGACCCTGCTGAATTGTATTTCCTGCTATATTCCCTTTGACAGAGGAAATATCAGGCTGGGCGGCATGGAGCTGGCGGGTATGAACGAGGAGGCTCTTGCCAGGGTAAGAAACACGAAGATCGGTTTTGTGTTTCAGGATTTTATGCTTTTGGACGGCCTTAACATACGGGAAAATATTCTGGTGCCCCGCATCGTGCAGGGGGAGGTGGGAGCGGAGGCCCAAAGGCTTGCGGATCAGCTGGCAGCCATGTTTGGCATAGGGCATATCCTGGAAAAATATCCGGCTGAGATCTCGGGAGGAGAGAAACAGCGCGCGGCAGTGGCCCGCAGTCTGATCAACAATCCTCTGATCATATTGGCGGATGAGCCCACCGGAAATCTGGATTCCAAGTCCGGCCGTGCGGTGATCGAAACCTTTAACAATGCCAAGGAGCAGATGAACGCAACCATCTTTATGGTGACCCACGACAGCTTTGCGGCATCCTTCTGTGACCGGGTCATTCTGTTAAAGGACGGAACTATATACCGTCAGCTGGAAAAGGAGGAAAGCCGAAGCGGTTTTCAGGATCAGCTGCTGGATGTGCTCAAAGAGATGAGCAGGTAATACGGGAAGAGAACGGGAGGTTTTGCTATGAGTCAGACGATAAATATGAAACAGATGGAACAGAAATTACAGAAGGCTGACAGAAAGCAGTCGCGGCTTTATCTTTTCTGTAATTTTACGGCGCTTGCGATCATTTCGGCGTATTCGGCGCTGATGCTCTCGCCCACGGTGCAGAGGGTATTTCCCGAGGGCGGCGACAGCAGGAAACAGATGTATATGATCTTTGTGATGACACTGGCGGGGTGCGTGGTCTTTACGATCTACGCATTGGGATTATTTTTCCGGCATAAGTCCGGGCAGCTTGGAATTCTGATGGCGATCGGGACATCCAGAAGGCGCCTGGCGCCGGGACTGTTCCGGGAGGTGATGCTCCTTAGCGGCATGTCCGCCATTGCCGGCACGATTGCGGGCTTTCCTTTTGTGTGGATCATCTGGCATGGATTCAGGCTGATTTTGGTGGACAGCTCGGATATGGCGCTGACATTTGATTTCAGATGTCTGTTTATTTCCCTGTTGTTTATGCTTCTGGTGGTTGGTTTTGCCTGTCTGACCGCATGGCGGTATTTAAAGAAAACCAATATCATGGAGGTGATCCGGGAGGAGCATATCAATGAGCCCGTGAAGGAGCCGGGCAGATGGTGCGGCCCGGTGGGATTTCTTCTGATTCTGGCAGGTGCAGTTCTGGGATATGGTGCGCCCTGGGCGTTCCAGGCGTGGTTTCACATGTATTCGCCGCCATGGGCCGGTGTATTTTATGCGCCCGTGTTTCCGGGTCTGTATATGGTAATGCTGCATACCGTGGTACACGGCTGGAGGAGACATAAGAGGAATCCTTATAAGAATATAATTTCCAGAAGCATGATGAAGTTCCAGGGCAGGCAGACGGTCAATAATCTGCTGGTGGTCACGCTGCTGATTGCGGGAGGCTGCTTTGCCGTGTTTTACCTGCCCGCCAACGGTGTCTCCATGATGATGCGCTATGCGTCGCAGCCCTATGACTATTTCTATAAATACCAGGCGGATCAGGATGTACCGGAAAGAGATGAGGTGGAGGCCCTCGGAAAAGAATACGGCCTTACGTTTCAGGAATGGGGAGAGTGCGTGTATGTCTCCCTGGGGATCGGAGGCAGTACGGATATCGAGGAGGAGGGTATGCGCTTTCGAGTGGAATATGTGCCCATGCTGAACGAAGCGAGGGTGCTTTCCGAGGACGCTTACCGGACGCTTACCGGACAGGAGGCCGATGTGGAACCCGGAACCTATCTGAGCGTTACGAATCAGGAGGAGACCTCGCTATCGGTCAATCAATCGGCAAGGGAATTTACCAATATGGTTACCCGAACACAGCTTGATACGGAATTTGCGGGTTATCTGCACTATGATCTTCTTGTGGATGACATGTATTGCTGTGTCCTTGACAATGACGACTATGACAGGATCGCTGAGGGACTGACAGACGAATGGAAGGGGCGGATCGTACAGTTTAATGTGGACGGAAAGGATTCCTATGCGTTTGCAAAGGCCTTTTACAACCGCTTCGTGGCATCCTTTGACGAGACCTGCGAGCGCCACCGCCATTATGACCGGGTAAGCAAGATAAGGTACGATGAGGCGGGAGAGGAATACTGGGCAGATACGTTCGATGCGGCAACAGTCAGCTATGAGAATTCGGATTCCTTCATGTTCCGGCAGTTTTGGGTATATCAGCCTGATTTCCGGATTCTCGATCAAAATGATTACCTGCGGAATATGTCGGTGTTGTTTATGATGTTCCTCTTTATCTTCCTTGTGTGCCTGGTCACGGCGCAGGTGGTATGCTATACCCGCTGTCAGAGCATTGCCCTGAATAACCGCTATGTCTTTGATGATTTGAGGAAGCTGGGGGCATCCCCTGCCTTTCTGGATAAGGAGGTGCGCAGCCAGTGCGCCAATGTTTTCCGGGTTCCGTCGCTGGTGGGCATGTCCGGCATGTTCCTGCTGTTTACCATGATACTGTATGCGAACGACGGCAGGATAACCAGGGCGGAGTGGATAACCATGGGAGTCTGCCTTGCCGTACTTGCCCTGATCGGAGTCATGATCTATGGAGTATACAGGGGAAGTGTCAGAGCGATTAAGGGGAGACTTGGGATTTGAAAAATAACTGACATCTTCATGTTGTTGTTCACAAAGCGGACTGACGGTCGCAGATGAACAGCAACATTCTCATAATGAAAGCAAACAAATGTTCTAAAAAGCTGTTGCCATTTTCCTCCTTCTGTGTTACTATAAAACAAACGGACGTTCGCATCAGGAGGGCGGGAGAATGGAACAGCTTTCACTTTTTGCACAGGAGATAGAGCAAAATGCGCCGTTAGCCAGCAGACTGAGGCCGGAGAGCCTGGATGACTATATCGGTCAGGAACATTTGGTGGGGAAGGGAAGGATTTTGCGCCAGATGCTGGATACGGACAGAATTACATCCATGATATTCTGGGGGCCTCCCGGCGTGGGTAAGACCACCCTGGCCAGGATTATCGCGCACAGGACCAGAGCGTCCTTTATTGACTTCAGCGCCGTTACCAGCGGGATCAAGGAGATCAAGGACGTGATGAAGCAGGCGGAGGCCGGCAGGATGTCCGGTCTTAAGACGATCGTGTTTGTGGACGAGATCCACCGGTTTAATAAGGCGCAGCAGGATGCGTTTCTGCCCTATGTGGAGAAGGGAAGCATTATCCTGATCGGAGCCACCACGGAGAATCCTTCCTTTGAGATTAACTCCGCACTTTTGTCGAGATGCAAGGTGTTTGTTCTGCAGGCGTTGACCGAGAGGGACATCAGGATACTCCTGCACCATGCGCTGACTGACAGAAAGGGATTCGGTAATAATATCATTCATATAGAAGAGAGACTGATTGGAGCCATAGCCGTATTTTCCAACGGGGATGCCAGAACCGCTTTGAATACGCTGGATATGGCGGTGCTTAACGGGAGGATTGAGCCGGACGGCTCCATTACGGTGCTGGAGGAGGTGCTCATGCAGTGCACCGGGCAGAAGATGCTTCTTTACGACAGGAACGGGGAGGAGCATTACAATCTGATCTCCGCACTGCACAAGTCCATGAGAAACAGCGACCCGGATGCCGCTGTCTACTGGCTCTCCCGGATGCTGGAGGCCGGGGAGGATCCTCTGTACGTGGCAAGGCGGCTGATCCGTTTCGCAAGCGAGGACGTGGGGATGGCGGATTCCTCGACCCTGCCTCTTGCGGTGGCCGCTTATCAGGCCTGCCATTTCAACGGTATGCCGGAGTGCAATGTGAACCTGGCCCATGCGGTGGTGTATCTTTCCATGGCGCCCAAATCGAATGCCCTCTATGTGGGCTACGAGGAGGCTAAAATAGATGCGCAGAGGATGTTGACCGAACCGGTACCGCTGCAGATCAGGAACGGGGTCACGGAGCTGATGCAGGAGCTTCACTATGGGGAGGGATATCAGTATGCACACGATACCAAGGAGAAGCTGACCCGTATGCAGTGTCTTCCGGATTCCCTCAAGGGACGCAAATACTACCGGCCCACCCGGGAGGGGCATGAGGACGAAGTAAGACAGAGGCTTGAGGAGATTGATGCCTTTCGGAACGGAGGCAGCCATGGAACGTGATAAAAATCAGCTGATATCCGTTCCGGTTAAGGAACAGCCCCAGCTTCCCTATCTCGCAGCTATAAACCCAACCGGTCAAAAGACGCTGATGGAGAAGCTGGGTATCCTCTCGGATGCCGCCAAGTACGATGTTTCCTGCTCTTCCAGCGGTGTGGGGAGAAAGGGGGACGGGACAGGGATCGGCAATACGGTTGCCGGAGGGATCTGCCACAGCTTTGGAGCTGACGGGAGATGCATTTCGCTTCTGAAGATCCTGTTTACCAATGAATGCATCTATGATTGCAAATACTGTATTAACAGGCGTTCCAATGATGTGCCAAGGGCATCCTTTACCCCGGATGAGATCTGCGAGCTGACGATTCAGTTTTACAGGAGAAATTATATCGAGGGCCTGTTTTTGAGCTCCGGGATTCTTCATAATCCCGACTATACCATGGAACTGATCTATGAGGCGGTTTATAAGCTTCGAACGCTCTATCGGTTTCAGGGATATATCCATGTCAAGGCGATTCCGGGAGCAAATCCGCTGCTGGTACAGCGGCTTGGGATGCTTGCGGACAGGATGAGCGTGAATCTGGAGCTGCCGACGGCCGAGGGACTGAGCAGGCTTGCGCCTAACAAGCACCGCAAAAATATTCTGACACCCATGCGCCAGATCCAGAGGGGAATTACGCAGAATAAGGAAGAAATTGCGGTTTACCGCCATGCCTCCTCCTTTGTTCCGGCGGGGCAGTCCACCCAGATGATCGTTGGGGCCACGCCGGAGAGCGATTACCAGATCATGATGGTGGCGGAGAACCTCTACCGGAAATTTGAACTAAAGAGAGTCTACTATTCCGCCTTTGTCAGCGTCAATGCGGATAAGGAGCTGCCGGCTCTGCCGGGGGGCCCGCCTCTTCTTCGGGAGCACAGGCTGTATCAGGCGGACTGGCTGCTTCGCTTTTACGGCTTTGAGGCGGACGAGCTTTTGAGCGAACAGAAGCCCAATTTCAATGTGCTCCTGGATCCCAAGGCAGATTGGGCGCTGCGTCATCTGGAGCTGTTTCCCGTGGAGATCAATCGGGCGGATTACAGGATGATCCTCCGGGTGCCGGGGATCGGGGTAAAGAGCGCCCAGCGGATTGTGAGGGCAAGGAAAAACGGCGCTCTCGCCTTTGAGGATCTTAAGAAGATCGGGGTCACCCTAAAGAGAGCGCTCTATTTTATAACCTGCAGTGGGAAAATGATGTATCCAACCAAGATTGAGGAGGATTATATCACCAGAAATCTGATTTCCAATAAGGAAAAGCTGCCCTTTGGCGCGGACGGAATGACATATAAGCAGCTGTCCTTGTTTGACGACGATATGCCCGGCTGGCAGAAGATCGCCGGCGGAACGCTCTGACCGGGAAAGGAAGGAAACGTGTGGAAGAATATTATCTGATATGTGAGGATTCCCTGGAAGGGATTTTTACCGGGATCTACAACGCCTACCTGATGAAAAAGCCTCATGACAGGCTGCATATCTGTGTGGGAGCGGAGGATAACTACAGGCTCTTTGCCGTTTATCAGGAATGTGCGCCGGATGAGAAAAAGGCGGCCAGTGTGGCGAGAACCGTGCTTCGGGAATTCGGGGAGGAAGCCTATCTGTCTGTCTGCAGGGCGTTGGCTTCCCCGGAGGCGGACAAGGGGGAGGCGGTGTATAAGGCGGTGGTGACAGGGTTTTCCATGAGGCGGCGCAGGGAGCTTATGGGAAATCTTGCGGACCCTTACGTGAGGAGGGTGTTTGAGCTGGCAAGGTTTACGGCCAATGAAGCGCACTTTCATGTGGAATTTCTTCGTTTCCGGGAGCTTCAAAGCGGGATCCTCTATGCTCCGATCGGCCCGAAGAATAATATTATCACCTTCATCACGCCGCATTTTGCGGACAGAATGCCGTTGGAGAATTTCGTGATCCATGATGATACACGCAATATTCTTGCGGTTCACCCGAAGGGCAGGGACTGGTTTCTCACTTCCCTGCAGGAGGGCGGGGAGCTTCCCGAATACCGCCTTTCCCAAGGGGAGGAGGAGTACAGCGAACTGTTTTGCCACTTTTTTCATACCATAGCAATAAAGGAACGCAACAGTTATGTGCGTCAAAGAGGAATGCTGCCACTTCGCTACAGGAAATATATGACAGAATTTAATAAACAGGGTTTAGAGACTTAAAATTTGGTAATAATAGATAAATAAAAGCATGAAACGTATTCACAGTTTCCAAGAAGAGAGTGCTGTCCCTTCGCTGTTATTATCAATAAAAGTGCAGGAAACAGGTTCCCTGTTTCTGATTTTCGTCATTTTGGAGCTCCAAAAATTTTGTTAATAATTTTTTAGCGAATAATTCAGAATTTGTTTAAAAAAAAGTACTTTACAATTTTTGTCAGGAATGGTACTCTTTCCTCGAAGCACAGAAAACGTTTTTCATAAAACCTCTTAAGGCAGAGAGAAAGGTGAGAATATGATGACTCATAAAATCAGATTGAAACTGGATGATGTAAATGAATTTGTTTCGGCAGCAGCAAAATGTGACTTTGACATTGACATTTCATACAACCGCTTCGTTGTAGATGCTAAGTCAATCATAGGTGTGCTTGGATTGGATCTCAACCAGATTTTAACAGTGTCCTGTAACGGATACGATTCGGAATTTGAAAAGTATATGAGCCGTTTTGCTTTGGCATGCTGACCGGAAGCGCAGATTGGAAAAGGCCGGAAGATTGACTCCCTGAAAAAGATAGCGTAGTATCTTTTTCAGGGAGTTTTTCGTTTCATAGGAAAGACCTTGTCGCTGTGAAGTGATAAAGAATATGCCTTTCCTATGAAATAAAAACTTTATGCGCACGGATGCACGTGGAAATTTATTGCTGCGCAATATGCATCCGGCGCAGCAAAGTGTCCAAGCCCCTCAAGATTGAGGGGTAGGGGAGTTGACGTGGGCTTGCCCACTTTGTTCTTGTTTGGGCCTGTTCCCGCATGGGAAGGGCCCGTGCGGGAAAGGCATGGGTATAAATATGGAAATTCAAATTTCTGTGAGAAATCTGGTTGAATTTGTATTGAGAAGCGGAAACATTGACAACAGGAAGGCCAGGATGCCTGACAACGCCATGCAGGAGGGGGGAAGGATCCACCGCATGATCCAAAGGCGCATGGGATCCGATTACCATGCGGAGGTCTTTCTGCGCTATCTTATTCAGGAAGAGGGCTATGTGATTAAGATCGAGGGAAGGGCTGACGGAATCCTGATACAGGGAGAGGGCGGCGTCACCATTGATGAGATCAAAGGGACCTACCGGGAGGTTTCCAGGCTGAAGGAGGCTGCACAGGTCCACTTGGCCCAGGCGAAATGCTATGCCTTTATCTACGGGACGCAGCAGGGACTTTCGCACATCAAGGTCAGGATCACTTACTGCAATATAGATACCGAGGAGATTCGGTATTTTTATTTTGAATATGAGCTTGACGAGCTTGCGCAGTGGTTTGAGGAGCTTCTTGCGGGATATCGCAGGTGGGCTGACTTTCAGTATACCTGGCAGCAGAAGCGCCAGCGCTCCATCAGGGAGATGACGTTTCCCTTTACATACCGGGACGGGCAAAAGGATCTGGTAACTTATGTTTATCAGACAATTTATCACAAAAGAAAGCTTTTTATCGAGGCACCCACAGGAGTGGGGAAGACGATTTCCACCCTGTTTCCCACCGTGAAGGCAATGGGTGAGGGAATGGGGGAAAAAATATTCTATTTCACGGCCAAGACCATCACGAGGACGGTTGCCGACGATACGCTGGAAATTATGAGGGGCAGGGGCCTCAAGCTGAAATCCGTGATCCTCACGGCAAAGGAAAAGATCTGCTTCATGGAGGATGTCCAGTGCAATCCGGATTATTGTCCCTATGCAAGGGGCCACTATGACAGGATCAATGAGGCGGTCTACGATCTTTTGATCCATGTGGATAATTTTACGAGAGAGAATATCGAGCTTTATGCCCGAAAGCACCAGGTCTGTCCGTTTGAAATGTGTCTTGACATGAGCCTTTTTTCTGATGCCGTGATCTGCGACTATAATTATCTCTTCGATCCCCACGTTTACCTGAAACGTTTTTTTGCGGAGGGAATCCGGGAGGATTATGTTTTTCTGATTGACGAGGCGCACAATCTGGTGGAGCGGGGGAGGGAGATGTACAGCGCCGTTCTGGTGAAGGAGGATTTTCTGGCTCTCAAAAGGGCGGTGAAGGATTATGACAATAAGATGTACCGCCAGCTGGAACGCTGCAATAAAGAGCTTCTGGAGCTGAAACGGGAGTGCGAGGACTATGTCTGTGAGAGCGAGGCCGCCATTGCACCCTTTGTCAGGAATCTGAACAGATTGTCCACTGTGATGTCGGACTATCTGGAAGAAAACGAGAACAGTCCGGTTAAGGAACAGATTCTGGATTTTTATTTTGACGTTTCGCATTTCCTGCTTATGAATGATGATCTTGACGGGGATTATGTGATTTATACACAGATGGAGTCGGACGGACGGTTCTGTATCAGGCTGTTTTGCGTCAATCCGGCGAGAAAGCTCCGGGAATGCATGCTGCGGGGAAGAAGCACCATTTTGTTCTCGGCGACGCTTCTGCCCATTCAGTATTACAAGAGGCTTCTGGGAGGGGACAAGGAGGATTACGAGGTCTATGCCAGGTCGGTGTTTGACCCGGAGCGAAAGGGGCTGTTCATCGCATCGGATGTGACAAGCAGATATACCAGGCGCTCCTCGTCCGAGTATGACAATATTGCCGCTTATATTTGGAAAATCATTGGAGGGCGGGATGGAAATTATATGGTTTTTTTCCCTTCCCATGCTTTTCTGCAGAACATATATGAGGCCTTTGTCCGCCTTTTTGCGGCGCAGGAGGTGGAATGCCTTCTTCAGGAGGAGATCATGAGTGAACAGGAGAGGGAGGACTTCCTTGCAAGGTTCGCACAGGAGCGGAGGGAAAAGACCCTGGTGGGCTTCTGTGTGCTTGGCGGAATATTCAGTGAGGGAATCGATCTGAAGAAGGACAGCCTGATCGGGGCTGTCGTGGTGGGGACGGGACTTCCCATGGTCTGCAATGAGAGGGAAATTCTGAAAAGGTACTTTGAGGAGCAGGGTGAGGACGGCTTTGACTATGCCTACCGGTATCCGGGAATGAACAAGGTGCTTCAGGCGGCGGGAAGGGTGATACGCACTGCGGATGATGTGGGTATAGTGGCTCTGCTTGACGAGCGCTTCCTTGCTCCGGCCTATCGGCGGCTGTTCCCGAGGGAATGGAATGACTTTGAGAGGGTGCGTCTTAGTCAGGTTGAGGACAGTGTGGAAAACTTTTGGGGAAAATGGAAGCGGCTTTGAGGAAAAGTCTTGCGGACCGATCCGAGATGAAGGAAAAGAGAAGAAACGACGCAGGATTCAGGGAAAAAAGATAGACAAGTCATATATTGTGACACGCATGTCATTGTGGATAACTCTGTGGAAATTGGGGATTTCTTTTTGTCTGACGTTTTTTTGTCTGAAAATATTTATCTGTTTTCTGTTAAAAATTGCAGGGGAACAGCTTCATAATTTGAAAAAGTACCGAATCAGTCAATGCAAAATAGATGGAAATTGACCAGGCGAGTTTATGACTGGTGTATACAGGGATTGAAAAATGTGGTAAAATAGTAAGACAGTGTATTTTAGGTACACAGATAGGAGGACACAATTATGTGGGCATACGAAAGTGTTTTTTATCAGATTTATCCCCTGGGATTTTGCGGGGCACCCTTCGAAAATGACGGGGTTTTAAAGAGCAGGATAAAGAAAGTGGAGGAATGGATCCCCCATATGAAGAAGCTGGGAATAGATGCCATTTATTTTTCGCCGGTTTTTGAATCAGACACTCACGGTTATAATACCCGGGATTATAAGAAGATAGACGTGCGTCTGGGAACCAATGAGGACTTTAAGGAGGTATGTGAAAAGCTCCACGAAAACGGAATCAGGGTGGTTCTCGACGGTGTGTTCAATCATGTGGGAAGAGGCTTTTATCAGTTTCAGGACGTGGTGAAAAACAGGGAGCGTTCTCCCTATCTTAACTGGTTCCGGATCAGCCTCGACGGGAATTCCAATTATAACGACGGGCTGTGGTATGAGGGCTGGGAAGGGAATTACGACCTGGTGAAGCTGAATCTCCAGAACGGCGAGGTAGTGGATCATATTCTGGATGCGGTGAAATACTGGGTGGATGAGTTTGACATTGACGGGCTGCGCCTGGATGTTGCTTACTGCCTGGATGAGAATTTTGTCAGAAGGCTGCGGAGCTTTACGCAGGGGCTTAAGAGCGAGTTTTATCTGCTTGGAGAGATGCTCCACGGAGATTATAATCGGATGGTCAATGACCAGATGCTGCACTCTGCAACTAATTACGAGTGCTACAAGGGACTTTATTCCAGCTTTAACAGCATGAATCTCTTCGAGATCGTGCACTCTCTGCTGCGTCAGTTCGGGCCGGAAAACTGGACGCTCTACAGGGGAAAGCATATGTTCACCTTTGTGGATAACCATGATGTGACCAGGGTTGCCAGCATACTGACCAATGAAAAGCATCTTCCTCTGATCTATGCCCTCGCCTTTGGCATGCCGGGGATTCCCTGTGTGTATTATGGAAGCGAATGGGGAGCTAAGGCGGAAAAGAGTCAGGGGGATCCCGCCCTGCGGGCCTGCTTTGAGGAGCCGGAATATAACGAGCTGTCAGAATGGATCAGCTGTCTTGCGCGGGCGAAGAAAAATTCCGGTGCGCTTAATTATGGGGCGTTCCGTTCCGTGGTTCTTACCAATAAGCAGTGCATCTTTGAGAGAAAGATTGAAGGGGAGAGAGTCCTTGTGGCAATCAATGCGGATGAGCAGGAGTATACGGCGCATTTCGATGCGGGCTGCGGTATGGCAGAGGATCTGATTACGGGCAGGACGCACGATTTCGGAGGCGGGAGCACGCTTCCTCCTTACAGTGCGGCCTTCTGGAAGATGGAGAAATAGGTTGAAAATGCGAAATCGCCTGTGGGAATTTCGCAGTGCGCTGCCGCAAAAGACGCGGCATGGAGGATAAAATGTCTGTGATGATGGATGAGGTTCTTCAAAAGATTGTGGATATCGCAAAGGAAGCGGGGGAAATCCTTCTTGGAGCCCGGGAAATTGGCGGGAGTGTGGAGGCAAAGAGCGGGAAGGCGAATTTTGTCACGGCTTACGATAAGAGAGTACAGGATTTTCTTTTTGGAAGGCTGGCGCAGGTTCTGCCGGAGGCTGTGTTTATCGGGGAAGAGGAGGAGACTCATGCCGCCCTTCCGGAGGGCTATGCGTTTATCGTAGACCCGATAGACGGCACCACGAATTTTATGAAGGGGTACTGTACGAGCAGCATTTCCATAGGGCTGCTGCGGGCGGGGAGCCCGGAGCTTGGCGTGGTCTACAACCCCTATCTGCGGGAGGTCTTCCATGCCGTGAAGGGGAAGGGCGCTTTTCGCAATGGAATTCCTATCCATGTTTCGGAGCACGGAATAGAGGAAGGGATTGTGATCTTTGGAACGGCACCCTACTATGAGGAGCTGGCGGAGAAATCCTTTCGGTACGCATACAGGCTGTTCAGGCAGTGTCTTGACGTGAGAAGGAGCGGTTCGTCCGCAATTGACGTGTGCAATGTGGCCTGCGGGAGGGCGGAGCTGTTTTTTGAGCTGATGCTGAGTCCCTGGGACTATGCGGCCTCCTCCCTGATTCTCATGGAGGCCGGCGGGGTGATTGCGGATGCGCAGGGCGGAGCGCTCACCTACGACGGCATGCACGGCGTGGTAGCCGGAAATGAAAAGAATGTCCGAATCTTCGAGGAGATCAGACGGGAGCTTTCATAAAAACAGAGATGGTTAAGGGCGTTTCCTTTTTTGGGAAACGCCCTTTTTGTGTGTGCCCGGTGGGCACACGTTCTAACGGGTGAAAGTCCCCAATCC
>CAJUIO010000032.1 GCA_910586025.1 uncultured Lachnospiraceae bacterium | reverse complement strand
TCTTCACCCAACCTTGTAAGCGTCAGTCTCCGTCATATTTATATCCGCCAAGCAAGCCTCTCATAATGCGGGCCGTGACAAACTATTATGTTTTATTTAATCTAATGCCACCATATCAGGATTTGTTTTATAATAGACTGCCCGTGAAATTTTGCTTTTCTCCAAATAATGATGTTCTTCCAAATTTCCCAGAACCTGTTTTCTGAAATAAGTTGAATCACTGATTCCCAGATATTCCGCAATCATTGAAACCTTACGTGCCTGGTAATAACAGAATGACAGTATTCTCTCATCATAAACTGTTCCGTTTGGAACAGGAATAAATGTAAGAACCGGATACTTTTCATCCTCCACTCCATCTATATAGGTTAAGTCTGGAAGTACAAGCGTAAAATGATCTGATGAGGAACAGATATATGGCCTGTGAGGTTCATCCACATTGCGATATTCTTCCATTATCTTGTCAAATCCTGTCCCTGCTGCCTCCATTACGTTACAACTGACTAACACGGAAGATATCAGTTCATTCCTTCTCTTTGAAATAATTCCTGATAAATCGTAGGTCTTTCCAAGCTTTTCTCCTTTATAAAAACCTCCGGGGGATGTAATTTCAAGCCTGTCTTTGAACATATCAACCTGAATCTGCGTTCCATCCAAAAAATAGTTCCGATGTGCAACCGCATTGATCACACCTTCAAACAGAGCTCTTTGAGGATATGAATCAATATTTTTTCTTGTATCACCAAGTTTGACCATGGAGTGATTCATTCTCTGTGTAACAAATTCCATGATATAATTTATAACAGCAATAATGTTTCCATTAAAACGGTTAATTGTGACAATGCGTTCGCTTCCCTTGTTAAAGCCTGAAAATAAGGAGCATTGCACCTGCGTCTTTTTCCCTGAATAATCATCCCCGAACAAGACCGCCCCATTTGCCAGCTTTCCGGCCTCATTATAAAATCCCATTGACCGCAGTGCCTTCTCAGAAAGGCTCTTTCCGCCATTATGATTTGAATAAAACTCCTGCAGAGTTTTAAAGTCGGATACTTCATAGATCTGATCGGAAAGCAGAATATCATACTGAGTATTTTTGCTTTTCACACTCATATCTATGATTTCTTCATAAGTCGCACCGTTTGTGAAACCATCTCTTCTCATAAAAATAGACGGAATATTTTTGTATTTCAAAATCACGGGCTTAATGACCGACTCCGGAATCCGGACTCTGATTACAAATTGCTCCCGTCCCCTGATTTCATAGCGGATAAATGAGATTTTCATCTGCGGTCTCGGCACAAGATGCTCGTTTACCTGATTATTAAAATAATTGCGTTCACTATCAGCCTGCTCTCTGCCAAACCCAATCAGTTTATTTGTCTTATCCTCAACACCAATATAAAAATCTCCACCCTGAGCATTTGCGAATCCCGCCACACTTTTCAGCCAGCCTATCACGTCGTCCCGGTTCAATTTACTCTTGCACTCAAATTGATCGCTCTCTAAATGAATATCATCAATCAATTCTTCCAAATACATATGACCACCCCGAACATTTATTCCCGCGAGCAACGAGCCAAGCGGGCATGCTTGTATGCACATTCATGACAATAGAAAGCTTGCTTTCTATTGTATGGCGAACTGTTTGAATAACTTCAATATTACTTCAAAAATACTTCGATTTCAACTTCAAAATAACTTCAAACAAATTTCAAGCCTATCCTACATCAAAGGCGCTATGGCCTTCATCAGAAGTCCGGTAAGCTTCACAGGCCATTTTTCTCTGCGAACTGTGTCCATAGTCACCTGTCTGCACCTTGCAAGCGTATCCTGGAAATCCTCCTCAATCTTCGCAATACAGTCCGTGCCATACATATAGGTGGCACACTCGAAATGATGATACAGACTGCGGTAGTCCAGATTAATGGTTCCCACCACTGCCTCCCTCGAATCACTGACAAAGACCTTGGCATGTACAAAGCCCGGCGTATACTCGTATATTTTAACTCCGGATTCCAGAAGAGAGGCATAGTGGGTCTTTGCCAGAGCATAGGGTATCTTCTTGTCGGGAATTCCCGGCAGGATCAATGTCACCTCCACGCCCCTCTCCGCCGCAAATTTCAATGCCGTCTCCATTTCCCCATCCAAAATCAGATAAGGAGTCATGATGTGTACATACCGGAGGGATCTGTTGAGGATATCCATATAGACTCTCTCGCCCAGCTTATCATTGTCGAGGGGACAGTCCCCGTAGGGAATCACATACCCCTTTGCCTCTTCTCTTGGAAATGCCGGATAGGAGAGAAAGCCCGAAGGATCAATCTCCCTCTCGTCAATCCCCCACATCTGGAGGAACATCAAAGTAAAGCTTCTGACGGCCTCACCCTTCAACATGACGGCCGTATCCTTCCAGTGCCCGAATCTCGTTATCTCATTGATATATTCATCCGCAAGGTTCACCCCTCCGTTAAAGGCTGTATGCCCGTCAATCACCAGAATTTTCCTGTGATCCCGGTAATTGTAGTGAGTGGAGATAAACGGAGAGAGCGGGGCAAACATTTTACATTTGATCCCAAGAGCATTGAGCCGCCTGGGATAATCGTGGGGCAGAAGGGCAAACTCGCAGGCGCCGTCATACATTATGCGCACATCAACGCCTGCCGCCGCCTTATCCGCAAGGATCTCCAGTACTCTTCCCCACATGAGGCCCTCGTCCACAATAAAATACTCCATAAAAATAAAATGTTCCGCCGCCTCGAGCTGACGAAGCATTTCCTCGAACTTATCCTCTCCAAGAGGAAAATAAGTGACAGAGGTATTATCGTACACCGGATGACAGCCGCTCCTGTGCATATAATGGGCCAGCTTCGCGACTCCTGCATTTTCCTCTAAAAGCCTCTCATATACCTGTGGCTGCTGTAAAATACATTTCTTCGTTTCCTTTATAATCTCATCCACACGTACTTTAAGCGCCCTGTGTCCGATATCGCTCTGCGTATAGATAAACAGAAGCACACCGAACACGGGCAGAAGCATGATCACGATCAGCCATGTGATCTTTGCCGTGGGATTAATCTGGCTGTTCAGCAGATAAATCACCATCCCCACAGACAGCAGCACGGAACCTCCGAAGATATGCGGGAGAAATTCTTCAAACCGTATAAAAATTCCAAACAGGATCAGAACCTGCACAATAAATAGCAGCAGAATCAACCCGAACCGGCTGAATATAGCATGGATCATGCCCTTTTGTCCTTTTTTTAAAAGACGCAGGCCTTTACTTTTATAATCCTTCTGTAACATTTTTCTTCCTTAGAAACCTCTCTCCAATCGTAAACTGATAAACCCATTGTAGCCGCTTCCTCAGAATAAGTAAAGGGCTCGTTCAATCTCTGATCAGAGAATTAATCCTTTCTGCCAGTCCGTCATAATTTCCTTTCACAATCAAAAATCTGGCAATTCCTTTCTCTTCCCTGTAAAATACAGTCTCTCCGTCTTCTGAAACCGTAATTTTTCCTCCGTCGGAGAGATCAAAGTACGGACTGCAGTCCTCCAGTGCGGCCAGACAAGTAACAGGATCCCAGCTTTCCCTTTCATATCCATTTTCAATCCCGCATTTTTCATAATCCGCAAAAGCTTTCATGGCATACCATACCGGATTTATCCCTTCTCTCAGTCTGGTCTTTACATAAATGCCCGCTTCAAAAGGGCACAAAACCATGGGACACATACACTCTTCAAGCACATACCGGGCGGAATCAATATCCTGAAGGATATTCCATTCTCTTATTACCTCTTTCTGTTCCATAATACCTTCCGGAGAATAATTCTCCTTAAAGCTTCCCCCCATGATATACAGGCAGTCTGCTTTTTTTCTCAAAAGCTCCGCCCCGCCAAGCTCCGAATACATATCCCCTCCGGACTTAAGCAGTCTTGCAATATTTGTCAGCGGCCCAATTGCAATCAAAGTCAGCTTTTCTTTGGCCTGGGCCAGCCTGCGCCGCAGCATTTCCACCGCATCCAGGGCATCTCCACTACAGCCGTAATGTTCCTTCAAGGCCTTCGCATACGCATTCTCCTTATCGCAGGGAATTCCGGGCTCTCTCATAGCTCCGATTTCCTTATCTTTTCCATAATACCGGGTAATCGCCCTGACAGTCTCCACCGCCCCCTCTCTTGTGGTGCATGTGGTGATCCCCTCCACAAAGCATTTCCCTTCCTCTTCCAGCTGCAGCAGCATACCGATTGCCGCCGCATCATCACAATCAATCCCGATATCCGTGTCTAAAATAATTTTTTTCATGCCAATCTCCTTTCGATTATTTTATCAGTAGGTGATTGCGAAACAGTAAGTTGCTGAAATATTCAGACAATATTTCTCCTCAAATCCTGTTTCGCCAGGCATTCCATCAAGCCCAGTAAATCAGAAGTCAGTCGAGCAAAGGCTCTCCTGCCTTCTATGGTCTTGATTCCATGGCGAATAAGGCTTTTCGCAGAAAGTATTGTCTGAATATTCTGCAAATTTACAAGTTTCGCAATTACCTAATTTTATCAGTATACACACATGAAACAATACAGTCTTTGCAGTAAACCATGTTCACCGACTTTTTTGTATCTGTAGAATAATACCATTGTCTATAACACTCCACTTCATTTTTCGCATAATGAATCCAATGCGAAGAACATGAAGCACTCCCTCGGTTGGGTACGCAGGATAAAGGAAATCAGTTTATCCGGATATAAACCCAGCTGTTATCCCTAAACTCCTGTTCTATCTCCTCAATACTCGGCAAAGTTCCCTTAAAATCTTCTGGATAAAGCTTGGATAATTCATACACCGATCGACTCGCTTTGAATATTCTAATATTATTATTAAAAAAAGAGCCTTAATGCCACCCAGCATCTCGGCTCTTTTCTTAAAGCTCTAAACTATTCAGCCTGTACTTTATTTTACTCTGAAGCTGATCACGCTGCATGCGGGAATCGTGAAGACAATCTTGCCATCCTCCGCCTTAAAGTCAATAAACTGGCATTCCTTCACGCACTCAGGATCCTCAAAGGTATTGTGCGCATTCATCGCACCTGTAAGGATGGAAGCCTCCACGCTGGAAGGATTCAGCTCATTAAAGCTGATCTCCATGGGCATATCCTCGGAAACGGAAAGATTGCTGAGAGTAACATTCACATATCCCTGTGCGTCTACAGAAACAGATTCGCTCACGTGAGGTACCTGACATTCTCCCTCTCCTACAAGCCCGTTTCCTTCTATGAAGCTGTCAAGAAGCTCTGCATCCTGATGGTTCTTATACATATGGAACACATGATAGGTGGGTGTCAGAACCATCTTAGGACCCTCTGTAAGGATCACGGACTGAAGCACGTTCACCATCTGAGCGATGCATGCCATCTTCACCCTGTCGCAATGTCTGTTAAAGATATTCAGGGTATGGCCTGCCACCAGAGCGTCTCTCATGGTATTCTGCTGATACAGGAATCCGGGATTGGTACCAGGCTCCACATCAAACCAGCAGCCCCACTCGTCCACCATCATGCCGATCTTCTTATCAGGATCATACTGATCCATGATCGCCCCGTGGCGTGTGATCAGCTCATCCATATAATCAGCTCTCTCCAGAGTCTTGTACCAGGTTGCGGTATCGAACTGCGTTGCGCTTCCCTTCTTATCCCAGCCGCCCGGATGCACATAATAGTGAAGGGACAGACCGTCCATATTTCCGTGAGATGCCGGATTGGAGGGATGTGCAAAGCAGGTCTTCAGAACATCCTCTGTCCAGGCATAATCAGCCACATTTGCGCCGCAACAGATTTTCTGAACCTTGTTTTCCTTATTGTACTGTCTCACATAAGTCTGAAAACGTCTGTAAAGATTGCCGTAGTACTCAGGAGTCATGTTGCCGCCGCAGCCCCAGTTCTCGTTTCCAACCCCGAAATAATCGATTTTCCAGGGCTTCTCATGTCCGTTTTCCTTACGAAGGTCAGCCATGGGGGAAACTCCCTCAAAGGTGATATACTCCACCCACTCACTCATCTCCTGCACAGTGCCGCTTCCCACGTTTCCATTTACATACGTCTTGCATCCCAGCTGCTCGCACAGCTCAAAAAACTCATGCGTACCGAAGCTGTTGTCCTCCACAACGCCGCCCCAGTGGGTATTGATCATCTTTTTGCGGGTCTCCTTGGGACCGATTCCGTCCTTCCAGTGATACTCGTCCGCAAAACATCCTCCCGGCCAGCGCAGCACGGGGATCTTCATTTCCTTCAGAGCGTCCACCACATCCTTGCGCATACCATTTACATTGGGAATCTCCGAGTTCTCCCCAACATACAGTCCTTCATAGATGCAGCGTCCAAGATGCTCTGAAAAATGACCGTAGATTTCAGCATTGATGTGTCCCTTTTTGTTCTTCTCGTTGATGATTAGTTTAGCCATTTGACTTCTCCTTAAGACTTATTTTTATTATATTAATCATATCTGAATACAGGTACGCCTCTCTCATCCCATCTCACCTTCATGAGCATGGCGTGACGGTTTGGATTATAGAGCGGATCGCCTGTTATTTCCTTTTCCGTTCTGGCATGATAAACCAGAATATCGTTTCCTTCCTCATCCTGAGTAAAAGAATTATGTCCCGGACCGTAGATTCCCTTTGCTTCATCTGAACATAGTACAGGATACCTCTCCTTTTTCCAGGAAAGCGGATCCAGCAGATCAGAATTCTCGTCAGCTGTCAGCATTCCCATGCAATAGGCGATTCCCGTCTCGGAGGCAGAGTAAGTGAGGAATATCCTTCCATTCCTCTTGATCACCGAAGGGCCCTCATTTACCCAGAAGCCCACTCTCTCCCAGTCATAGTCCGGCGTGGTAAGTAATACCTGTACGGTTTTCAGCCTGTTGGGAGTTTCCAGCTCCCCGATATAAAGATTGGAAATCTGCTTTCCTACTCCGACCTTCTCGGCCCACACATAGTAATGCTTCCCGCCGTTCTCAAACACGGTGGCATCCAGAGAAAAGGCCTCAAAGGAAAACTCGTCCTCATCCGCCCGGCCCATTTTGCCAAGCTCTGTCCAGGTGCCCGTCATGGGATCCTTATCCTTACAGGTGAGCACATAAGGCCTGATGGCCCATATGTCATCCTTGTCCCCCGCCGCAAAGTAAATATACCAGGCTCCGTCAAGAAAGTGAAGCTCCGGAGCCCACACGTGACAGCTCATGATTCCGGAATCATGCTTATGCCACACTTCCTTCTCCCCGGCATCCGCAAGGCCTGCAAGAGTGCGGGAGCAGCGAAGCACGATGCCGTCATAGGCAGGAACCGAGGCCGTAAAATAGTAGAGACCATCCGGGGATTTATATACATAGGGATCAGCTCTCTGCAGGATCCAGGGCTTGTTGTACTGTAATGCATCATTTGAAACGCTCATTGCCGGACCTCCTGTTTCAATTCTGTCCGTAGTAGGCATTTGCCCCGTGCTTACGGAAATAATGCTTGTCCTGAAGCTCCGTGGGAGCAGGAAGCACCTTGGGATTGATGGTTTCCGTGCGGTATGCCATCTTGGCGACCTCCTCGAGAACCACTGCGTTGTGAACCGCTTCCATAGCGTTCTTTCCCCATGCAAAGGGGCCATGGTTCTTACACAGCACCGCGGGCACTGCCATGGGATCCTTTCCCATGCGATTAAACTCATTGACAATCAGATGGCCAGTATTCTCCTCATAAGCCTCCTCAATCTCCTCCCTGGTCAGACACCGCAGACAGGGAACCTCACCGTAAATGTAATCCGCATGAGTGGTTCCGTAGCAGGGGATTCCCCTTCCGGCCTGAGCCCAGCTGGTGGCATAGGAAGAATGTGTATGTACGATTCCGCCGATCTCGGGAAAAGCCTTGTAAAGCTCCAGATGAGTGGGCGTGTCAGAGGAGGGCCTGAACCTTCCCTCTATTTTATTTCCCTGAAGATCCATGACCACCATGTCCTCAGGGGTCAGCTTGTCATAATCCACACCGCTTGGCTTGATCACAAACAACCCGCTTTCCTTATCAATCCCACTCACATTTCCCCAGGTAAAGGTCACAAGACCATACCTGGGAAGCTCCATATTCGCTTCATAAACTATCTTTTTCAGTTCCTCCAACATTGATAAACAGCCCCTTTCTACATATTATTTACGGGTCCCAAGGTCATGCTATGACCTTTTGCCCCTGGCATCACATAATTACAGCTTATCCACAGCCGCATGTTCAACCGCAAGACCTGCCATATAGCGTTCCATAAATTTATTAAAGCCTGCCACATCCTCAGGAACAGGATCCATGCTGCTTCCGCTCTGTCCGTTAAAGATCTTCTGCTCCAGATATTCGCCCAGAGCCTCTCCTTCCTTCTTATCCTTCATATAAGCCGCAAGAAGGGCGATTCCCCATGCGCCTCCTTCGCCAGCAGTCTCCATGACGGAAACAGAGGTGTTCATAGCCGCTGCCGCAACTCTCTGTCCCACGCCCTTTGTCTTGAACAAACCGCCGTGGCCGAACATCTTATCCACCTTCACGTCCTCTTCCTTAAACAGGAGATCCAGCCCCGCCTTGAGAGCGGCAAGTGAAGAATAAAGATGTGTTCTCATAAAGTTAGCCAGATTAAATTTATCATCAGCCTTTCTCACAAACAGAGGAGCGCCCGCATCAAACCCTGTCACAGGCTCTCCTGAGAAATAATTGTAGGAGATCAGGCCGCCGCAGTCCGCATCCCCTTCCAGAGCCTTATTGTAGAGAACGGAAAACAGTCTGTTCTTATCAATTTCCGTTCCGATGCTCTTTGCAAACTCATCAAAAAGATTCACCCATGCGTTGAGATCCGAGGTACAGTTATTGCAGTGAACCATACCAACCAGTGCGCCGTCCGGCGTGGTGACAAGATCGATCTCAGGATAAACCTTGGAAAGCTCCTTCTCCAGAACGATCATGGCGAACACGCTGGTTCCCGCAGAGACATTTCCCGTCCTGACTGCCACGCTGTTGGTTGCAGCCATTCCGGTTCCCGCATCACCCTCTGGAGGACACAGGGGAATTCCCGCTTCCAGCTTTCCGCTGGTATCAAGAAGGGCCGCTCCCTCTTTCGTGAGAACACCGGCAGCCTCCCCCGCCGTCAGAACCCTGGGCATAATATTGCGAAGCTTCCAGGAAAAGCCCTCGCCGCTTACCAGCTGATCGAATTTGTCAACCATGGTCTGATCCAGATCACAGGTCCTGATATCAATGGGGAACATTCCGGAAGCGTCTCCCACTCCGAGAACCTTCTCCCCTGTCAGCTTATAGTGGACATATCCTGCCAGAGTGGTGATGAAGGCAACGTCCTTCACATGCTCTTCCTTGTTCAGAATCGCCTGATACAGGTGCGCAATGCTCCATCTCTGAGGAATGTTGTAGTTGAATTCCGCCGTCAGTCTGGATGCGGCTTCCTCCGTGATCGTATTTCTCCATGTCCGGAAAGGAACGAGAAGATTATCATCCTTATCAAAGGCAAGATAGCCATGCATCATGGCGGAAAATCCGATGGAACCGATCTTTGTGATCTCCGCATCATACTGCTTTTTCACATCCCTTACCAGATCCTGATAACACTCGCCAAGACCCTTCCACACATCCGCAAGGTCATAGGTCCAGATTCCGTTTACCAGCTGGTTTTCCCATTCATAGCTTCCGGATGCCAGAGGCGCCCCTGTCTCGTCAATCAGCACTGCCTTGATCCTGGTCGAGCCAAACTCAATACCAAGAACTGTCTTCCCCTCCATAATTACCTGTTTTGTTTCCATACCATACCTCCATTTATTTTAGATTTATCTGTAAAATAATTCTCCCAGCATCAGATCCCTCTTAAAGCTGCGGATCTTTGTATCCTTATCAATATAAACGGCCTCAATTCCCATAGCGTTTGCCCAGTCACCCATCTGCTCGGAAGTAAGGTCATAGGAAAATGCCGTGTGGTGGGCGCCGCCTGCAAGAATCCATGCCTCCGATCCCGTGTACATGTCAGGCTCCGGAGTCCAGAAGCAGTTTGCAACCGGAAGCTTCGGCATGTTCTTTTCCACCTTCTTACAGTTCACATCATTGATAATCAGCCGGAACCGGTTTCCAAGATCAATCAGGGAAACGGCGACTCCGGGTCCTTCCTTGGAGGAAAATACCAGTCTCGCAGGATCCTCCCGATCGCCCATGGTAAGAGGCTGACACTTGATGCTGACAGGGCCCTCAGAAATAGACGGACAGATCTCAAGCATATGAGCCTCCAGAATTCCTTCCTTACCCTTTACAAGGTTATAAGTGTAATCCTCCAGCATGGATGTACCCTTGGGATTTTTCAGATCACCTGTCATAATCTTCATCAGACGCACCATGGCGGCAACTTTCCAGTCGCCCTCGGCGCCGAATCCGTAACCCTTCTCCATCAATCTCTGGATAGCCAGTCCGGGAAGCTGCTTCAAACCGCCCAGATCTCCGAAATGAGTAACGATAGCCTGATAATTCTTTTCTTCCAGAAATCTCTCAAATCCGATCTCAATCTGCGCCTGAGCTGCGACATGCTTTTTAAATTCCCCGGGATCTCTTCCCTCCAGAAGAATCTCATACTTGTCATAATACTCGTCCACCAGGGCGTTTACATCAGAAGCGGAAACCGCATCCACGCTCTCTGCGATCTCATTTACCGGGTAAGCGTCAACCTCCCAGCCAAACTTGATCTGCGCCTCCACCTTGTCTCCTTCTGTAACTGCCACATTACGCATATTGTCCGCAACACGCATGACTCGGATATGGCTGCTCTCCGTAATGCCTACGGCCGTCCTCATCCAGGACGCAATTCTTCCGATCACCACGGGATCCGTGAAATGTCCCGCCACGATCTTTCTCTCAATACGCATCCTGCTCACAATATGACCGTATTCCCTGTCGCCGTGGGCGGATTGATTTTCATTCATAAAATCCATATCAATGGACTCGTAGGGAATTTCCTCGTTAAACTGGGTGTGCAGCTGGAGAAGAGGCTTTCTGAATTCCTGTAATCCCAGAATCCATGACTTTGCCGGAGAAAAAGTATGCATCCAGGTGATCACTCCCGCACATTCCTCGTCCAGATTCGCCTCGTTAAACGTTCTGCGGATAATTTCATTTGTGATCATAGTGGGTTTCCATACAACTTCATAGGGAAGGATGCCCGATCCGTTCAAATATTCCACAATCTTTACCGAGTGTTCCGCCACTTTTCTTAAACACTCGTCACCATACAAGTCCTGTGATCCCGTACAAAACCAGAACTTGTAGTTTTTTTTCTGCAACATGTCAAAATACCTCCTTTAAAATAATGTGGAACTTCTGTTATTACCTTTAATGATATAACTTGTATGCTTCACCTTACAAGTTGTTTTTTCAGAATATTCAAACATTATCCCCGACTTCTGCAGGAATTTCCTATAATTATTTCAGGCTCAATCAAAATTCTTTTTTTTCTGTCCGTCTCCCCTCCGTTCTGGATCAGATCAAGAAGAAGCTGCGCCGCAATCTCCCCAAGCTTTTCCTGCGGGTGCACGATGGTGGTCAGGCTGATTCCTCCGTTGCTGGCTATATAGGAGTTATCATATCCGGTCACCGATACATCTAAAGGAACCTTTAGACCTTCATCCTCAAGGGCCTGTATCACTTTCACCGCAATCTGGTCATTATAACAGACCACCCCATCCATCAAAATACCTTTGCTGATCAAATTCCTGATCCCCTCGTAAGGATGTACTCTCCTGTCTTCTGTATAAAACCATACCACTTTTTCAGGATCATACAAAATTCCCGCCTCCTGCAGAGCCGCCACATAACCCTTGTGCCTGTTCTGTCCCTGCATATCATCTGATTTGAACACACCCGCAATCTCTCTGTGGCCGTTGTCAATCAGATATTTGGTGATCATATGACTTCCCTTATAATCATCCATGAGAACCTGGGGCTTCTCCTCCATCCTCGCAAAGCAGCCCTGTATGAAAACATACGGAATATTATATTCCTCAAGCTTCTGATAAAGATTCATATGTCTGCAGTAAATCTGGCTCTTGCTTGGTTCAATAATGATACCCTCTATATCCTTCTGAAGCAGCTCCTCCAGATATCTGGCCTCCTGGCTCCGGGAATTATTGGTATTTTTAAGGATAATACTGTAGCCCTTTTTCGTGAGGGCCGCATCAATCCCCTGAATTACCCTGGGAAAAATGTAATCGGACGGGTATGTGATCACCACCGCAATATTTCTGGAATTTCTGTTCCTGTGAACCAGCTCCGAACAGAAGGTTCCTTTTCCATGCTGGGCATAAATATAACCCATATTTTCGAGAATGGAGAGGGCCTTGCGCACAGTCTGCCGGCTCACCTGATACTCGGAGGATAATTGATTCTCCGAAGGCAGCTTATCCCCGGCCTTAAGCTCTCCTGTGAGGATCTTTTCCTTCAGATCCTCCATCAGCCTGAAATATTTCAATTCTCTTTGCTCTATCTTGTCTTCCAGCATATGATCATCCTTATGAAAAACCCAGAGACCACAATATTAAGCCTCCGGGTTTTTTGAAATGTTAAGCGTTCTCCTTATCCTTGGAATATAATATTTTCAATATGATCGGTGTCGCAATCGAGGAAACAATAATCAACAGAATCACCGAGGTAAAATATACCGATTCCAGCAATCCCACGGAAAGTCCCTTCTGTGACACGATCAGGGCTACCTCTCCTCTGGTCATCATGCCCACCCCTATTTTCAGGGAATCATTACCTTTAAATTTACACAGCCTTGCCATCAGGCTGCAGCCTATGATCTTACTGATCAGTCCTACTGCCACGAATCCCAGGGAAAAAAGAATAATTCCTCCCGTGACACTGTCCAGACTGGTTTTCAGGCCGATGCTGGCAAAAAATATGGGACCAAAGAGCATATAGGAATTGATATCCACTTTTCTTTCTATGTAGCTGGAATCCCTGATCGAGCACAAAATAATGCCTGCGACATAAGCGCCCGTAATATCCGCAATTCCAAAGAACCTTTCCGCCGCAAAAGCCATGAGAAAACAAAACGCCATGGCCGCGATAGGGATCCTTCTGGTATGGGGATATTTGTTATCCACCATCTTAAACACCCGGTAGGAAATATAGCCCACCAGAAATGCGAAAAGGAAAAATAAAACCGTGTTGATGATAACGGTAACCGGTTTTGATTCCGGATTCTTAAAACCGATCACGAACGTCAGAACAATGATTCCTATCACGTCATCTATGATAGCGGCACTTAAAATCGTGGTTCCTACCTTTCCCTTGATTTTCCCCATTTCCTTAAGCGCTTCCACCGTAATGCTCACGGAAGTGGCGGTGAGGATCGTACCTACGAAAACAGCCTTATAAAATCCTTCCGAGCCCCAGGGAGACATCCCGTAAAACATCATATAATACAAGGCTCCTAATATAAGAGGTATAAATACTCCCGCACATGCAATCAGTGCGGCGATAGGACCCGTTTTTACAAGATCCTTCAGGTCTGTCTCAAGTCCTGCGGAAAACATTAGGAGGATTACTCCGATTTCCGCCATCTGAAGCAGAAAATCCGATTGACTGACCCATCCCAGAATACTAGGCCCTATGATCAGGCCCGCAATAATCTCGCCAACGACCTGGGGAGCCTTCAGCTTCCTCGCCAGAATTCCACAAAGCTTCGCGGCAATAATAATAATTGCCAGATCCTTCAAAACCACATAAGTTTCCATGATAAATTTTCCATCTCCTCACTCATTTATTCATCCTCTTCTTCCTTTGGAAGAGTGATCTCCTCATCCTGAACAGGATATTTCTCCTCATCGGGAATCGTCTCCATGGCGTCATCCAGATTTTCAAATTCCTGGTCCCCATTGGAAACCTTTTCCCTCACTTTTGCGATCTGGGCCACCTTCACACCCTCGTCCAGATTAATCATCTTGACGCCGGAAGTAATTCTTCCAAGAGTGGAGATATCGTCCATGCGAAGCTGTATAATCACGCCGCCCGTGGTGATCATCATAATTTCATTGCTGTCAACTACAGCCTTAACTCCTACCACGAAGCCTGTTTTTTCCGTGATTTTATAACACTTTACCCCCTTGCCGCCTCTCTTTTGCACAGTGAACTCTTCCAGATAGGTTCTCTTCCCCATACCGTTTTCTGAAACGATAAGAAGAGAATCGCCCTGATGATCCAGCTGCATTCCAACTATTTCATCATCATCCGAAAGATTCATTCCGATTACTCCCATGGAATTTCTTCCGGTAGCCCTCACGTCTGTTTCCCTGAAACGAATGCACATTCCCTGCTTTGTCACAAGGAAGATCTCTGTATTCTCATCCGTGATCTTAACCTCGATCAGCTCGTCGTCATCCTTTAAGTTAATTGCGGCGAGACCATTTTTGCGCACATTGCTGTACTCCATAATATGGGTCTTCTTGGCAATGCCCTTTTTGGTAATCATAAAGAAATTTTTGTTTTCCTCAAAATCCTTTACGGGCATTATAGCCGTTATCTTTTCGCCCGGATTGAGCTGGAGAAGATTGATGATAGCCGTTCCCCTCGAGGTCCTGGAAGCCTCCGGGATCTCGTAGGCCTTTAACCTGTAAACTCTTCCGTAATTGGTAAAAAACATCAGATAATGGTGGGTAGTCGTCATGAGAAGATCCTCGATAAAGTCCTCTTCGAGAGTCTGCATACCCTTGATCCCCTTGCCGCCCCTGTTCTGGGCTTTAAAATTGTCAATAGTCATGCGCTTGACATAGCCCAGATTAGTCATGGCTATAATGGTGTTATCCTTAGGGATCATATCCTCCATGGATATATCATATTCGTCAAAGCCTATTACGCTTCTCCTGTCGTCTCCGTATTTATCGGAAATCTCCTTGATCTCGGTCCTTATCACGCCAAGAAGCAGCTTCTCGTCTGCAAGGATCGCCTTAAGCTCTGCAATTTTCACAAGAAGCTCTTTATGCTCGTTCTCAATCTTTTCTCTTTCCAGACCGGTGAGAGCCCTAAGACGCATATCAACGATTGCCTGGGACTGCACCTCGGAGAGCCCGAAGCGCTCCATCAGCCTCTCTCTGGCAATCTGCGTATTCTGGCTGCTCCTTATGATCTGGATTACCTCGTCGATATGATCAAGAGCAATGAGCAGTCCCTGTAAAATATGGTCTCTCTCTTCCGCCTTGTTGAGATCGTACCTGGTCCTTCTGGTGACGACCTCCTCCTGATGCTTTATGTAATATCTCAGCATATCAAGCAGATTCATGACCTTGGGTTCATTGTTCACAAGGGCAAGCATGATAATTCCGAAGGTATCCTGCATCTGCGTGTGTTTATAGAGCTGGTTCATGATCACGTTGGCATTGGCGTCACGCCTCAGCTCAATCACCACCCGCATTCCTTCTCTGTCCGATTCATCTCTGAGATCCGTGATACCGTCGATCTTTTTTGTCTTGACAAGCTCGGCGATTTTTAAGATCATATTTGCCTTGTTTACCATATACGGAAGCTCCGTCACAATAATCCTGGACTTGCCGTTTGCCATGGTCTCTATATTGCTGACAGCTCTTACTCTTACCTTACCCCTTCCTGTCCTGTAAGCCTGCTCGCTTCCCCTGGTTCCCAGAATAATCCCTCCGGTAGGAAAATCAGGAGCCTTTACAATAGGCAGTATCTCGTCAATCTCCGTATCCCGATCTTCCGTAATTCTGTTGTCTATAATCCTGATGACAGCCTCTATCACCTCCCGGAGATTATGGGGAGGAATATTGGTAGCCATACCCACTGCGATTCCCGTGGTTCCGTTCACAAGAAGATTGGGAAAACGGCTGGGAAGAACGGAAGGCTCCTTTTCCGTCTCGTCGAAGTTGGGAACAAAGTCAACCGTATCTTTATTGATGTCCGCCAAAAGCTCCATGGAAATCTTGCTGAGTCTGGCTTCCGTGTAACGCATGGCCGCCGCACCATCCCCGTCCACGGAACCGAAGTTGCCATGGCCGTCCACAAGAACGTGGCGCATGGACCAGGGCTGAGCCATATTTACCAGAGATCCGTAAATGGAACTGTCCCCGTGGGGATGATATTTACCCATGGTATCACCGACGATACGGGCGCTTTTTCTGTGAGGCTTATCCGGCCCGTTATTCAGCTCAATCATGGAATAGAGAACTCTTCTCTGAACCGGCTTTAATCCGTCTCTCACATCGGGAAGCGCGCGGGACGCAATCACACTCATGGCATAATCAATATAAGAGGTTTCCATGGTTTTTTTCAGATCAACGTCATGAATTTTATCAAAAATATTATCTTCCATCTTTACTCCCATAATTAAATATCAAGATTCTTCACAAATCTGGCATTTTCTTCAATAAACTCTCGTCTCGGCTCCACCTTATCCCCCATAAGGGTGGTAAAGGTCAGGTCAATCTCTGATTCCGCCTCCTCGTTCATGGTGACGCGCAGAAGAATTCTCCTCTCGGGATCCATGGTGGTCTCCCAGAGCTGCTCGGGATCCATTTCCCCAAGACCCTTATATCTCTGAATCTTATTATTCTGGTCACGCCCAACCTCAGACAGAATTTTGTTCAGCTCCTCGTCACTGTAGGCATACCATACTTTTTTATTTTTTTCCAGCTTATAAAGAGGCGGCTGTGCCATATAAACATATCCCTCTTTGATCAGATCCGGCATGAAGCGGTAAATAAACGTGAGAAGAAGGGTGGCGATATGAGCGCCGTCCACGTCCGCATCTGTCATGAGAATAATCTTGTGATACCGCAGCTTGCTGATATCAAAATCCTCGTGGATACCCGTTCCGAATGCCGTGATCATGGCCTTAATCTCCGCATTGCCGTAAATCTTGTCAAGCCTTGCCTTCTCCACATTGAGGATTTTTCCTCTCAGAGGAAGAATTGCCTGGGTTGCCCGGCTTCTGGCCGTCTTGGCGCTTCCCCCGGCGGAATCACCCTCCACAATATAGATCTCGCACTTTGCGGGATCCTTGTCAGAGCAGTCCGCAAGCTTTCCGGGAAGACTCATTCCCTCCAAAGCCGTCTTCCTTCTTGTCAGGTCTCTGGCCTTTCTTGCGGCATCCCTGGCTCTCTGGGCAAGAATAGATTTCTCGCAGATCAGCTTTGCAACCGTTGGATTCTGTTCCAGGAAATAGGTGAGCTGTTCACTGACAATTCCGTCCACCGCGCTTCTGGCCTCGGAAGTGCCAAGCTTCTGTTTGGTCTGTCCTTCAAACTGAGGATCCTCTATCTTGACACTCACGATTGCGGTAAGGCCCTCTCTGATATCCTCTCCCGTCAGATTAGGTTCGCTTTCCTTGAGCAGCTTGTTGCTCCTCGCATAATCGTTAAAGGTTTTTGTCAGAGCGTTTCGAAAACCCACCAGATGGGTTCCGCCCTCCGGCGTATTGATATTATTGACAAAGCTGTAGGAGCTCTCCGTGTAGGAATCATTATGCTGCATGGAGACTTCCACATACACATTGTTTTTGCTGCCCTCAAAATACATGATATCATTGTAAAGAGGGGTCTTACTCCTGTTCAGGTAAGTAACGAACTCCTTGATACCGCCCTCATAGTGGAATTCCCGGACAACAGGCTTGCTGTCCTCCTCCACCCTCATGTCTGTAAGGACAATCCTAAGGCCCTTAGTCAGAAAAGCCATCTCCCGAAGGCGCTGTTTTAACACGTCAAATTCAAACTCGGTTGTTTCCTGGAAAATAGTTTTATCCGGTATAAACGTAATTTTTGTGCCTGTTTTTTCCTTCTCACATTCTCCAATTACCTTGAGAGGGTAACATACCTGGCCTTTCTCATATCTCTGCTTATGGATCCTTCCATCCTGATAAATTTCCACCTCAAGCCAATCAGACAGGGCGTTTACCACGGAAGCACCCACTCCGTGAAGACCGCCGGACACCTTGTATCCCCCGCCGCCGAACTTCCCGCCGGCATGAAGAATGGTGAAGACCACCTCTACGGCGGGAAGTCCCGCTTTGTGGTTGATCCCTACGGGAATCCCTCTCCCGTTGTCAATTACGGTTATGGAATTATCTTCATTGATAAAAACCTGAATCTTATCACAGTAGCCCGCAAGAGCCTCATCAACAGAATTATCCACAATCTCATAGACAAGGTGATGTAGGCCTCTGCTGGACGTGGTTCCTATATACATTCCGGGTCTTTTACGGACTGCTTCCAGCCCTTCCAGTATCTGAATCTGATCCGCTCCGTATTCGTTACTCATATTAACTCCAATCTGCGCCGGGGCGCTTAGTTTTCACAAAGAACACTGCCATTTGTAACTTTAAAGATTTTATTGATCTCAAATCTGTTATTTATAAATTCATCCAGACCGGTACAGGTTATGATTGTCTGTATATTCCCTATACTGTTCAGGAGATAATTCTGTCTGTTGCTGTCAAGCTCGGAGAGAACGTCATCCAGGAGAAGTACCGGGACATCCCTGCTTATCTTTTTGACAAGCTCGATCTCCGAGAGCTTCAACGAAAGGGCGGCTGTTCTCTGCTGTCCCTGGGAACCGTATTTTCTGATATCGATTCCGTTTACAATAAAAGAAAAATCATCCCTGTGAGGACCCGTGGATGTCTGCTTTAACCGGATATCCTTTTCCTGATTTGCCGCAAGAACCTTTTCAAAATCATCTATGGAAACGTCAGGCTCATATTTTATAATCAGCTCTTCCCTGCCGCCCGACAGTTTTTTATGTATCTCATAAATGATCTCGCAGAGCGAGGATGCAAATTTATGTCTTCTCTCTATGATCTTGGTTCCGAAGGATACCAGCTGGGAATCCCATATGTTCAGCGTCTCCCTGAGATCGGGATTCATATACATATCCTTAAGGAGTCTGTTTCTCTGATTGATTATTTTGTTGTAATGATTCAGATTATAGAGATAAAAGCTGTCGAGCTGACATAACTCCATATCCGCAAAGTGTCTTCTCTCGGCAGGCCCGTTCTTTATAATGCCTAGATCCTCCGGCGAAAAAAGAACAACATTCAAAAGGCCCATTAAATCGGCAGCCTTTTTTATCTTCTGCCCATCTATGGCAATACCCTTTGATTTGTTGCCGCGCAGGTGCATATCCACCCGTATCTCCTCTTCGTCCTTGAGAAGATAAGTCCTGATATGAGCCTCTGACTTATTAAACTGAATAATTTCCTTATCCTTGCTTCCTTTATGTGATTTCGTGGTGGCTGAAACATAGATGGCTTCCAGAATATTTGTTTTGCCCTGAGCGTTATCACCATAAAAAATATTCGTACCCTTATCAAAACTGATTTCCAGACTCTCATAGTTTCTGAAATCAGCCAGTTCAAGTGATTTGATGATCATGGAAAGAACCGTACCCTTTTCAGACTGTTATTTTTATGGTTTGGCCATTATACTCCACTATATCGCCGTTTACCAGCTTTTTTCCTCTCTGAAGCTGAACCTGGCCGTTTACCTTTACAAGTCCGCTTTGCACCACTATCTTTGCCTCCACGCCGGAACCGCAGACACCGGAGGCCTTAAGCGCCTGTCCAAGCTTGATATAATCATCTCTCAATTTAATTATTTCCAAAATTTTCCTCCTGTATACCGCATTAGAAATTTATCTATGAAACTGTTGTAAAATTTACCGGAAGAATCAGGTAAATATATTTTTCCTTTGCATTTCTGATGAAACAGGGAGCCTTGGGATTCACCAGATAGATATCAATCTCCTCGTCGTCAATAACCTTGAGCGCATCTATCATAAATTTGGGGTTGAATCCTATCATCAGATCCTTTCCCTGTTTGGAGATGTCGATATCCTCGTTCATACTTCCAACCGTGGAATTGATCTTAAGCTCCATCACATCATCCATGATGTTTATGATAATGGGCTTCTTATCTCCTTCCTTCACCAGAAGGGTCGCCCTGTCAATACATTCTAGTAGCTCCCGCTTGCTGACAGTAACCTTTGTCTCGTAATCGCTCGAAAGCATCTGATCAATACGGAAATACTCTCCCTCGATCAGTCTCGAAACAACCACTGTCTTGTCAAACTCGAACACGATATGCTTTCCTGTGAAGAAAATAGACACATCCTTATCCGCATCGCCGGGAACGATTTTGCTCACCTCGTTGAGAGTTTTGCCGGGAACGATCACTTTTCTCGTAGGATAGCTGCTCTTCAAGTCAATCTTACGGATCGAAATCCTGTGTCCGTCAAGAGAGACTACCTTTAAGGTGTCTGCGTTTATTTCAAAAAGCTCTCCCGTCATCAGCTTGTTGTTGTCATTGTCGGCAATGGAAAAAATAGTCTGCCTTATCACTTCCTTGAGTGTAAACTGGGAAATAAAGACAGGATCAATTCTCTCAATGGGGGGAAGATAGGAGAAATCCTCTCCCGATTTCCCTATGATCGTAAACTTTGCCTTCTCACAGGTTATAACTGTCTTAAAGGAATTGTCGGTGACAATCGTAACGTCATTGTCAGGAAGCTTTCTCACGATTTCCTGAAATATTTTGGCATCGAGGGCAATCTGTCCCTTTTCCAGAATATCACCCTCAATCAGAGTCTCGATACCAAGCTCCATATCGTTTGCAATGAGCTTTATCTTACCTCCTGTGGCATCAATGAGAATACATTCAAGTATGGACATAGTAGTTTTATTGGGAACTGCCTTTGATACAATATTAACTCCGCTCAATAAATTTGATTTACTGCATACTAATTTCATTTGACAGTGATTCCTTTCTTTGTAATGTGAGTAAATGACTGAGACAGACATGAACTCGTGCCGCATATTTATATATAAAGTATTTCATAGTAAATATAGTAATAGGTGTTGATATGTGTATAACCCCTACATTATACTATTTTTCAATAAAAAATGGAATGAAAAGGGTGGGGATAAATAAAATTAAGCTGAGGACAACCCATAACTTATTCACATTTTATTTTAATATCCTGTTTTCAGGAAGGATTTATTTTTTTCATTATGATATTGATTCTGTTCTGAATTTCATTGTTGGTCTTTAACTCATCTGTAATTTTGTCGATTCCGTGGATAACTGTTGTGTGATCCTTTTTTCCGAGCGCTTTCCCTATATTCTGCAGGGATTCGTCCGTGAGCTTGCGGCACAGATACATACAGATCTGTCTGGGTTGCACAAATTCAGAGTTACGCCTCTTTGATATAATGTCCTCGTAGGTAATGCCAAAATGATCCGCCACTATGTCGATAATCAGCTTTGGCGTGATTTGTCTCTTTGCATCCGGAGATATGATATCCTTCAGGGCCTCCTCGACATTGTCCAGTGTTATTTCCACATTTTTCAGTTTGGAGAAGGCAATTACCTTATTATAAGCCCCTTCCAGTTCCCGGATATTGGAGATAATATTTGTGGCTATGTATTTAAAGATATCTTCGTTTATTTCTCTTGAATAATTTTCCGCATTCTTCTTGAGAATAGCCATCCTGGTCTCATAGTCGGGCGGCTGGATATCCGCAATCAGCCCCCATTCAAAACGGGAACGAAAGCGTTCCTCGAGAGTTTCCATCTCCTTTGGAGGTTTGTCCGAGGAGAGAATGATCTGTTTTCCTGCGGAGTGAAGGACATTGAAGGTGTGGAAAAATTCCTCCTGCGTACTTTCTTTTCCTATAATAAACTGAACGTCGTCAATCAGGAGCACGTCAACGGTTCTGTATTTTTCGCGAAGCTTGTTCATATTAGCGGCGTTACCGCTTCGGATGGATTCAATCACTTCATTGGTAAACTGCTCCGAGGTAGCGTACAGAACCTTTTTATCGGGAGTCTGATCCAATATAAAATGCCCGATGGAGTGCATCAGGTGAGTTTTGCCAAGGCCGGCTCCTCCGTACAGATAGAGAGGATTGTAGATTTCCCCCGGAGTTTCCGCAACTGCAAGGGAGGCGGAGTGGGCAAATTTATTGTTATTTCCCACCACGAAGGTATCAAACCTGTACTTGGGGTGAAGATTTGCGTTCTCGTGGGCTATATTATAGGTTCCCGTGTGCACTGAGTTTTCCTCATCCTTTATGTCCGATTCAAGGATAAAGGAAATATCGTAGGTGTGATCCATCATCTCCGAGATCGTCACCTGAAAATAGCTCTTAAATTTGGAAGAGATATATTTGAGAGCGTGTGCCTGATCTGAGGGAATCATAATGGTTACCACATCATTTTCCACTTTATAGCAATCGAGGGGCTTTACCCATGTATTATAGGATATGTCTGACAGATCATATTCATTTCTCAGCGTTTCTTTAATTAAATCCCAGCTTTCTTTCACAAAATCCATTACAGATCCCCCAATTAAAATAAAAGATACCTCTTTCTATTCTAATATAATTGGGATAAAATTTCAAATGTATTATTTTTTTACACAGAAAAGAGTTTTCCCCAGAGTTATCCACATGTTATACACATATTGTGGAAAAGTTTCTTCTTGACGGAAAGGCTTTCATCCTATATAATTTAATGGTATTTTCCACAGTAGGATATTAAAATATTTGCTTGCCTTACGATAGATTAAGGTTCAGTAAAGGAGGTGTTAAGAATATGAAAATGACATTTCAGCCCAACAGGAGGCACAGATCCAAGGTTCATGGATTCAGAAAGAGAATGAGCACTGCTTCCGGAAGAAAAGTTATAGCAGCAAGAAGAGCAAAAGGAAGAAAGAGATTATCAGCATAGGCCGCATTTTGTGGCCTTTTTTCAACGGAGGTTTAAGAAAATGCAGTTTTCCGAATCGTTGAAAAAAAATTACCGGTTCCAGCGTGTTTACAGGGAAGGCAGGTCATATGCCAATAAATATCTTGTGATGTATGTTGTGGAAAATAATTCAGAAAAAAACAGGCTGGGTATCTGCGTAAGTAAAAAAGTTGGAAACAGTGTCGTAAGGCACAGAGTGACAAGACTGATAAGAGAGAGCTACAGACTGCATGAAAATATATTTAATAGTGGTTTAGATATAGTAGTCATAGCCAGAAACAGCGCATCATCTGTCTCTTATGGGGAGATAGAGAGCGCACTATTACATCTTGCAAAGCTTCATCATATGATCAGGGTAATTTTTTACAGGGATTGATGGAGCATACGGAAACCGGATTCAGAAATTAAATGAAGAAACTGTTTATTTTTTTTATTAAATTCTATAGAAAGTATATTTCTCCTATGAAGAGTACGAAATGTCCTTATTTTCCCACGTGTTCGGAGTACGGGTTAGAGGCTGTGGAAAGGTATGGGGCGTTTAAGGGAGGTTTACTTGCTCTGTGGAGAATCATAAGATGTAATCCCTTCTCAAAGGGAGGATATGACCCTGTTCCTTAGACAGGGTTGTAAGCTTTGCGGAAAACAGGAGGAAACAAATATTGTCGGGAATTATTTTAACTCCATATGATGGCAAGATTATAGGACCGATTGCCAGAATTCTGGGATATCTGATGGAAGGTATCTTTTCTCTTCTGAACCTCATCGGTATCCCTAATATCGGTCTGTCCATCATTTTATTTACGATCGTTATCTATCTTTTAATGATGCCTCTCACGATCAAGCAGCAGAAGTTTTCGAAGCTTTCTGCCAAGATGAATCCTGAGCTGCAGGCAATTCAGGCAAAATATAAGAATAAAAAAGATAATGATTCCATGATGCAGATGAATGCGGAGCAGCAGGCCGTGTATGCAAAGTACGGCGTGTCTCCTACGGGAAGCTGTGTGCAGCTTCTGATTCAGATGCCTATTTTGTTCGCATTGTACCGAGTGATCTATTCCATGCCGGGATATGTCACGAGGATTGCGGAAACATTCAGGGTTCTTGCGGAAAAGATCATTTCCGTGGATAACGGTGAATTTTTAAAAAGCTCCGAGTTGAATAACGTTGTGACGGCTGTGAGAATGTACAGCAAGAATCTGGAATTGAATCTTACGAACGGAATTATCGATGTTCTCAATAAATTGTCTTCCTCCGATATGAATGTGATGTCCGAGCATTATGATCTTTCACAGCTTACTTATGAGGGACAACTTATCCTGAGCAACGATTCCACCAGGGGTTTGATTGATACCTACAACAATTTCCTCGGAATCAATATAGGAAATTCTCCCTCCTATATGGTAAGCCAGGCGTGGAATGCGGAGGCCGGAATTCAGTGGCTTGCCATTATCGTGGCATTTATTATTCCCGTGCTTTCTGCAGTGACACAGTGGATTAACACAAAGCTGATGCCCCAGGCGGAAAATAATTCCTCTCAGAATGACCAGCAAAACACCATGGCTCAGTCCATGAAGACGATGAACACTGTAATGCCTATCATGTCGGCGTTCTTTTGTTATACGCTTCCCGCAGGTATGGGACTTTACTGGATTGCCGGTTCTGTGGTGAGAAGTATTCAGCAGGTTGTGATCAACAAGCACATTGACAAAATGGATATTGACGAGGTTATCAAAAAGAATGAATCCAAGAGGATCAAGAAGCTTGAGAAGGCGGGTATTGATCCCAAGACAGTCAATAAAAATGCCACCATCAGTACAAGAAACGTGAGTAATACGGTTGTTTCCAATAAGAAATCCATGAGCGAGAGGGCGGGTGTGAAGCCCATGACTCAGGAAGAAAAAGACGAGGCAATGAAAAAGTCAACGGAGTACTACAACAAAAATGCGAAACCGGGCAGCATTGCATCCAAGGCAAATATGGTAAGGCAGTATAATGAAAAGAATAATAAATAGGTAACAGGGGGTATTGGAATGGATTATATTAATTTTTCTGCTAAGACGGTTGATGACGCCATTACGGAAGCTTGCCAGAAATTTACAGTGACAAGTGATAAGCTTGATTATATTGTGGAGGAGGAGGGATCCTCAGGATTTCTCGGAATAGGGGCAAAGCCCGCTGTTATCAAGGCCAGGGTAAAATCCTCTGTGGCTGATAAAGCAAAGGATTTTCTGAGGGATGTCTTTGATGCCATGGATCTTACTGTGGTGATTGATCTGAAGTACGACGAGGAGAACAGAAATATTGAAATTGACTTAAAGGGTGACGATATGGGCGTTCTGATCGGAAAGAGAGGGCAGACGCTTGATTCCCTTCAATATCTTGTTTCTCTGGTCGTCAATAAGGATGTGGAGGAATATATCCGGGTTAAGGTAGATACCGAGGACTACAGAAAGAGGAGAAAGGAAACACTTGAGAATCTGGCAAAGAATATTGCATATAAGGTAAAGAGGACAAAGAGGCCTGTTTCTCTTGAACCCATGAATCCTTATGAGCGAAGAATTATTCATTCAGCCCTTCAGGGTGATAAGTATGTTACAACCCACAGTGAGGGGGACGAGCCCTACAGGAGGGTGGTTGTTACTTTAAAAAGATAATGAGATTAAGGGCATCCCGCTTGCGTGATGCCCATTTCTTAATCTGAATTTCAAGGGAAAGCCAGGGTAAGACAATGAGAACGGATACAATTGCTGCTATTGCCACGGGAATGAGCAATTCGGGTATTGGAATAGTCAGGGTCAGTGGGGAAAACTCTGCAGACATTGTGGATAAAATTTTCAGGCCTGGCAATAAAAGAACGAAGCTGACACATGCGGAGAGTCATACGATTCATTATGGCCATATTTTTGACGGAGAGGAAATGCTTGACGAGGTAATGGTTTCCGTCATGAAAAGGCCAAGGAGCTTTACTGCGGAGAATACGGTGGAAATCAACTGTCATGGCGGTATTCTTATCATGAACCGTATTCTGGAGCTGGTAATAAGGAGCGGGGCCAGGCTGGCAGAGCCCGGAGAGTTCACGAGGAGAGCCTATCTGAACGGAAGAATTGATCTGGCGCAGGCTGAGGCGGTGATCGATGTGATTTCCTCCAAAAATGACATGGCGCTTTCCGGCTCTGTCAGACAGCTTAAGGGAAGCGTTTCAAAAAAGATAAAGGAATTCAGGGAAGAGATACTGTATGAAATCGCTTATATAGAATCGGCCCTGGATGATCCGGAGCATATCAGCCTTGAGGATTATCCTTCAAGGCTTTCGGTTAAAATAGAGGAGCTGATAAAATCTACAGGCGGGCTGATTTCGTCCTTTGATAACGGAAAAATTTTGAAGGAAGGAATCAATACTGTGATTGTGGGAAAACCGAATGTCGGAAAGTCCTCTCTTCTGAATCTTCTTGTGGGAAAGGAGAGGGCGATTGTGACGGATAAGGCGGGGACAACGAGGGATATTATTGAGGAATGTATTAATTTACATGGAATCAGTTTAAATATAATTGATACGGCTGGAATCAGGTTTACAGAGGATATTGTGGAAAAGATAGGCGTGGAGAGGGCAAGGAGAACGGCACAGGACGCGGATCTAGTTATTTATGTTGTGGATTCCTCTGTCGAGTTGAATGAAAATGATTATGAAATTCTGGAATTAATCCAGGATAAGAAATGTATTATTCTGTTAAATAAGACAGATCTTGAATCTGTAGTGACAGCGGAGGATCTTAAAAGCAGGGTGGAGGGTGATGTCTCAATCATAAAGACTTCTACCAGGGATAATACGGGAATTGATGAGTTCGAGAAAGAAATTAAAAGAATGTTTTTCGGAGGACTGATTCGGAATAACGAGGAAATAATTATCACAAACCTCAGACATAAGGAAGCCCTGATGAACGCTCATGAGAGCCTTTTGCAGGTTAAGAAAAGTATCGAGAATAATATGCCTGAGGATTTTTATTCCATTGATCTGATGAATGCTTATTCCTCTCTTGGTTTTATTATCGGGGAGGAAGTGGAAGAGGATTTGATAAATAAGATATTTTCAGAGTTCTGTATGGGAAAATAAGAAGAGGTTTCTATGTCTGAAAGATTGGGTATAAGAGAAAAAACTGATGTATGCGTGATTGGTGCGGGACATGCGGGATGCGAGGCCGCTCTGGCCTGTGCCAGGCTTGGTCTTGAAACGGTTCTTTTTACCGTGAGTGTTGACAGTATTGCGCTGATGCCCTGTAATCCTAATATAGGAGGTTCATCTAAGGGACATCTGGTGAGAGAGGTAGATGCGTTAGGCGGAGAGATGGGAAGGAACATTGACAAGACCTTTATCCAGTCAAAGATGCTCAACGTATCAAAGGGACCGGCAGTGCATTCTTTGAGGGCTCAGGCAGATAAGGCTGAATACAGCCGTACAATGAGAAAGGTGTTGGAGAATCAGGAGCATCTTTCAATCAAGCAGGCGGAGGTGTGCAGGCTGCTTTGGGAGGAAATATCCGATTCCTCCTGTGATGCTGACAAAAGAATTACGGGAGTGGTGACTTTCACGGGAGCCGTCTATGAAGCGAAGGCTGTTATCCTCTGTACAGGAACTTATCTGAAGGCCAGATGTCTGTGCGGTGAGGCAATTACATACACGGGTCCTAACGGACTGCAGTCCGCTGATCATCTCACGGATTCTCTTTTGGAGCTGGGAATAGAGATGAGAAGGTTTAAGACGGGAACACCTGCCAGAATGGATAAGAGAAGTATCGATTTTTCCAAAATGGAGGAGCAGAGAGGAGATGAAAAAATTATTCCTTTCTCCTTTACGACTGATCCAAAGGAGGTTCAGATTGATCAGGTGTCCTGTTATCTTACTTATACCAATAAGGATACTCATGATATTATAAGGGCTAATCTTGACCGTTCTCCGATTTATGCGGGAGTTATAGAGGGAACAGGGCCCAGATATTGTCCCTCTATTGAGGATAAGGTAGTTAAGTTTGCCGACAGAGAGAGACATCAGGTTTTTATCGAGCCCGAAGGACTGCATACAAATGAGATGTATGTTGGGGGAATGTCTTCCTCTCTTCCGGAGGATGTGCAGCTTGCCATGTATCGGACGGTTCCGGGACTGGAAAACTGCAGGATGGTGCGAAATGCATATGCCATAGAGTATGATTGCATTGATCCGAGACAGCTTTTTCCCACTCTTGGTTTTAAGGCTGTGAAGGGTCTTTACAGTGCGGGGCAGTTTAATGGGAGCAGCGGTTATGAGGAGGCTGCGGCTCAGGGTCTTGTGGCAGGAATAAATGCGGCAAATTTTATATTCGAAAAGGAAGAATTGATACTCGACAGATCAGAGGCGTATATCGGAGTTTTGATTGATGATCTGGTGACCAAGGATAATTTTGAACCTTACAGGATGATGACCTCCAGGGCCGAGTACCGTCTGTTGCTTCGGCAGGATAATGCGGACCTGAGACTGAGAGAGAGAGGCTTTCAGGCTGGGCTTGTTACCAGACAGCAGTATGAGGATATGCTTGAGAAAAAGCGTTTGATCCGGAAGGAGATTCAGCGTCTGAAAAGCGTGGTCATCGGAGCGTCCAAAAGGAATCAGGAATTTCTGGAACGAAATGGAAGCTCTCCTCTGAAGACGGCCACAAACCTTGCGGAGCTGATGTGCAGGCCGGAGCTTAGCTATGAGCTTCTCGGAGAGATTGACGAGGGAAGGGAAGAGCTTCCGGATAATGTGATAGAACAGGTACAGATTGAAATCAAGTATGAGGGGTATATAGACAGACAGCTTCGTCAGGTGGAGCAGTTTAAAAAGATGGAGAGAAGGAAAATTCCATCCGATTTAAATTATGATGATGTTCCCAGTCTGCGCATTGAGGCAAGACAAAAGCTTAAGCTTTTCCATCCGGTTTCCATGGGACAGGCTTCAAGAATTTCCGGGGTTTCTCCGGCAGATATATCGGTTCTTATGGTTTATCTGGAACAGTTTAAGCGCAAAAAGGAGGTTACTATTGAATGATTATGACTTTTCTTCTTTAGCGGAAGGATTAAAGAGTTTTAATATAGAAGTGAATGAGAGACAGATTGAACAGTTTCTACAGTATTATGAATTGTTGATTGAATGGAATTCTTTTATGAATCTGACATCCATCACTCAGTTCGAGGAAGTGATCAGGAAACATTTTGTGGACAGTGTCTCTCTTGTCAGAGTTTTTCCGGAGATCATGAAGGAGGAATACACACTTATTGATGTTGGTACAGGTGCGGGATTTCCCGGAATCCCCTTAAAGATTGTTTTTCCTCATTTAAGGGTTATGCTTCTTGATTCTTTGAATAAGAGAATATCTTTTTTAAAGGAAGTGGCAGAAAGTATCGGTTTGAAGGATATAGAAGCCGTCCATGGGCGGGCCGAGGATTTTGCGAGAAAAGAGGAATTTCGAGAGAGGTATGATGTGTGCGTTTCACGGGCAGTGGCAAATTTTTCTACTTTGTCGGAATATTGTCTGCCTTTTGTGAAAAAAGGGGGATGCTTTATTGCCTATAAATCCGAAAAGGCTATGGAGGAGTATGAGCAGTCAAAAAAAGCAATTTCTATTTTCGGGGGAAAGTGTGAGAGGACGGAGAAATTTTATCTTCCCGATTCAGATATTTATAGAAATTTGTTTTTGATAAGAAAATTAAAGACAACTCCGGAAAGATTTCCGAGAAAAGCAGGTATGCCCTCAAAAGAGCCAATTTTTTTATAAGTTTTGCTTTAAAAATTTGAAAGTTTGTTATATTATGTAAGTAGGGAAATTGTTTTTTTTAGTTATATGAGGGTTTTAAATAAATGAAGGAAGACAAACTGTCAATATTGGAAGAGTTATATGAAGATAGCCTTCAGGATAAAAAGATTTTAAATGACGGTTTACAAAAAAATTTAGATAGAATAGATGAAATAAATGTTTTTATAGATTCGATCCGAAAAAATGAAGAATCAGAATTTAAACTTTTTTCTCCAAGAAGTGTCGAGATTACAAATAAAGAAAAAATAGATGATAATGAGAATGAAATAAAAAAGTTGGAATTGGAAAATGAGGATTATCATCAAAGGCTGAATAAGATAGAAAAGCAGCTTGACAATATAGTTTATTTGATCGAAGAGAATAAGAGCAGAGATGAGAGTATGCATCTCGCTATCCTGGATATACAGGAAAAAGAAAGAATAAGAATTTCAAGAGAGCTGCACGATTCTTCGCTGCAGAATTTAACTCATTTAGTGCATATGCTGGAACTGAGTTCAATGTTTATCGAACAGGATTCTAACCGCGCTAAATTAGAGTTATCTTTGTGTTCCCAAAATTTAAAGAGGACTATCAATGAAATAAGGGATACCATATTCAATTTACGTCCAATGTCTTTTGATGATTTGGGTTTTAAAAAGTGTATGGAAAATTTTGGTGAAGATATAAAGCGCCAGTATTTTAATTGTGAGTTTAAATATGATATAGATGAAATAGATTATGATTTTATGGAATCAAATAACAGAGAATTTCTTACGATATTTTTGGTTACCGTATACAGGGTAATACAGGAAGCGGTAATAAATGCCATGAAGCATTCAAAGGCAAGCAAGGTTGAACTGTTGATAAAGAGAGTAGAAGATATTATAACAATACAGGTAGATGACAATGGAGTGGGTTTTGTTTTGGATGATGTATTAAACATGAAGGATAATAAGCACTTTGGCATATGTATTATGTATGAAAGGATATATTTGCTGGGAGGTAAAATCAAAATAAATTCCAAACTTCATTATGGAACAAATATTTCTATATCTGTTTCGCTTCCGTAATAATGGGGGATTAGTATATGAGTAGTAGAGTTATCAAGGTTATGCTGGTTGATGATCATATTCTTATGAGAGAGGGAATAAAAAAGTTACTGGAATTCGATAATACAATTGAAGTGATTGAGCAGGCCAGTGACGGTATAGAATGTCTTGAGAAGATGAAAACTATAAAGCCGGATATCCTGTTGTTGGATATTGATATGCCGGGGATGAACGGAATTAAAGTATTATCGACATTAAAGGAGCAGAACAATCCTGTAAAGGTTTTGATTTTGACAGTGCACAGTGAAATAGAGTATCTGGTAGATGCGGTTGATATCGGAGCAAATGGTTATATTTTGAAGGATTCCGGTTCGGCAGATTTGAAGAAGGCTATTGAATATATCATGGAGGATAATCCGTATATACAGCCCAGTCTGATACCTGCTCTGAAATCCAGGCTCATGGTGAGGGATGCGGATAAAGAAAAATTAGAGGCATTGACAAAAAGGGAACTTGAAATTTTGACCCAGGTTGCAAGCGGTATGTTTAATAAGGAAATTGCTAATAATCTCAATATCAGCGAGAGAACTGTCAAAAATCATGTTTCTAATATTTTTAAGAAAATTGACGTTTCCGATCGAACGCAGGCTGCGGTTTTTGCCATTAGAAATAAGCTTATTAATTTATATTGAAATATTATTTAACCGGTTTTATCAGAGGGGTAGAACCGGTTTCTTTATTCCTGCGAGTAATGAGCTAAGTGCCGTGTTTGTACGAGTATTTGGCGAATGCCGCAAGGGTCAATAACCCCGCTGCAGAGCAGAGAAGTAGTTGACTTCATAGCAAAGAACTTTATAGGAAAGAGAAAGTTCTTAAAATGTTTCACGTGAAACATTTTAGTTGAAATCTTGCAGAACACAATATAATGTTTCACGTGAAACATGTCAACACAAAATATAGTGAGTCTTCATGTGAAACATTTTAGATTTAGATTTTAATCTGTGAAACATAGACATCATGTACACAATATAGAGCATTTTCGTTATATTTTTTACTGGCATATAAAAATTAGAAGTGATATAATCAATAGGAAAAACAAGGGAGGATATAAAAGTAAGATGGGTAGAGTTATAGCAATAGCAAATCAAAAAGGGGGAGTAGGGAAAACAACTACTTCCATAAATTTATCGGCATCATTGGCTGCCAAAGGAAAGAAGGTATTAGTAATAGATACTGATCCTCAGGGTAATACAACCAGTGGGTTTGGTATTGAGAAAAATGATTTAGAAAATACAATTTATGAATTAATATTGAGCGAGTGCTCTATCAAAGAGTGTATCATGAATGAAGTAATTAAGGACGTTTCGCTGATTCCTTCTAATGTAAATCTGGCTGCAGCCGAGATTGAGCTGATAGGAATAGACAGGAAGGAATTTATTTTAAAAAGAGAGGTGGAATGGATCAAAGACAGTTATGACTTTATTGTAATAGATTGTCCTCCGTCGCTCAATATGTTGACGATTAATGCTATGACTACAGCGGATACGGTTCTGGTTCCGATCCAGTGTGAATACTATGCGCTGGAGGGATTGAGCCAGTTAATACATACGGTAAATCTTGTGAAGGAAAGGCTGAATCCTGGTCTTGAGATGGAAGGTGTTGTTTTTACTATGTATGATTCACGGACAAATCTCTCCACTCAGGTAGTTGAGGATGTAAAGAACCATTTGGATCAAAGAATCTTTAAGACACTTATTCCCAGAAATATCAGATTGGCGGAGGCACCGAGCTATGGAATGCCCATCAATATGTATGATTCTAAGTCTGCCGGAGCAGAAGCATATATGATGTTAGCCGAGGAAGTAATAAACGGATAGGAAAAGGAGATCAGGGATATGGCGGCAAGGGGATTAGGAAAAGGATTGGATTTGCTGATACCGAACTCTTTGGGAAGTGATACATCGAAAGGATCGAAATCAGATTCAAAATCAAATGCGGATGAACACAAAGAGGGAGAGGTATTGGTTAACATCACCAGGGTAGAACCAAACAGGGAACAGCCGAGAAAAAATTTTGATGAAGATTCTCTGGAGGAGTTGGCAGAATCCATTAAACAGTTTGGATTACTGCAGCCTATTCTTGTTCAGGACAGAAAAGAGTATTATGAAATTATAGCCGGCGAGAGAAGATGGCGGGCTGCTAAGAAAGCCGGCCTGAAAGAGATACCTGTCATTATAAAAAATCTTACGGAGCAGGAAATTGTTGAGATATCACTGATAGAAAATATTCAGCGCGAAGATTTGAATCCGATTGAGGAGGCTCAGGCATATAAGAGACTTCTCACGGAGTTTAATCTGAAGCAGGACGAGGTGGCGGACCGGGTTTCCAAGAGCAGGACAGCCGTGACGAATTCCATGCGTTTATTAAAGCTCTGTGATGAAGTGCAGCAGATGATTATCAATGATATGATTTCCACAGGACATGCCAGGGCGCTGATCAGTATAGAAGATCCGGAGCAGCAGTATACCATAGCGCAGAAGATTTTTGATGAGAAGATGAGTGTCCGGGATGTGGAAAAGCTGGTAAAAAATCTTGGAAAGCCTGAAAAAGCAAAGAAACTGGCGGTACAGGACAAGAGCCTGGAAATTGTTTATCAGAATATTGAGGAAAAACTGAAGCAGAAGCTGAGTACTAAGGTTTTAATCAGTCCAAAAGGAAATGGTTCGGGAAAGATTGAAATTGAGTTTTATAGTCATGAGGATCTGGACAAGCTGATTGATCTTCTTTCACAATAATCCGCTCTCTTTATTCAGGCGGGCAACGAGCCAAGCGGGCATGCTTGCATGCACATTTGGCGACTGCCGCAGGGGTCAATACCCCGCAGCTCTGCTGCGTTGCAAGTTTGATGCCCCGTCAGCTTGCTGCGGGGTTGTTGACTCAAGCGGAACGCTTATAACGATGTTAGAATATTTACAAAAGAATGAGAGGTACAACAAATGAATAATTCCTTTTTGAGCAGCCTGGGATTAGGCGGTTTAGATATAGGGATTATATTGATCGTAATGGCTGTGATAATTCTTATATTATTTATTTTGCTTGTGGTTAATATATGTTCTGTATCAAAACTGAAAAAGAAATATACTATATTTATGACAGGTAACACTGCAAAGAGCCTGGAAAACGAAATTGTAGGATTGTTTGAAGACAACAAGTTTATCAAAGCTTCTATAGAGAAAAATAAAAGAGATATAGGAATGCTTTTCAAAAATATGGAATCGACATTCCAGAAAATAGGTATAATAAAGTACGATGCCTTTAATCAGATGGGAGGGCAGTTAAGCTTTAGTCTCGTGCTTCTGGATAAGAATAATAATGGTTTCGTATTAAATTCCGTTCATGGCGCAGAGGGCTGCTATACCTACACAAAAGAAATCAAGGATGGAACGAGTGAGATTTCTCTTGGGGAAGAAGAAAAGCAGGCACTTGATATGGCAATGGGAATTTGATAATATGATGATACCAGGGTCAAAAGGTCATGTATGACATAAAAGAGAGGAGATATTATTATGATAGACATTAGGTTTTTAAGAGAAAATCCGGATACGGTAAAGGAAAATATCAGAAAGAAATTTCAGGACAGTAAGCTTTCTCTGGTAGACGAGGTGATCACTCTTGACGCAGAGAGCAGAAAGGCGAAACAGGAGGCCGATGATCTGAGAGCAAACAGGAATAAGATATCTAAGGAAATCGGTGTCCTTATGTCTCAGGGAAAAAAGCGGGAGGCTGAGGAAAAGAAAGCGGAGGTAGCCGCAGGCGCCAAGCGTCTCCTTGAGCTGGAGGAAAAGGAGAAGGAGTTGGAGGAGAAGATCACCGGAATCATGATGGTGATACCTAATATAATTGATCCCAGTGTTCCTATAGGAAAGGACGACACGGAGAACGTGGAGATCAGGAAATATGGCGAGCCTGCGATTCCTGATTTTGAAATACCTTATCATACAGAGATTATGGAAAGATTTAAGGGAATTGATCTTGACAGCGCAAGAAAGGTTGCCGGTAATGGTTTCTATTACCTGATGGGAGATATTGCAAGGCTGCACTCCGCAGTTATTTCTTATGCCAGAGATTTTATGATAAACAGAGGATTTACTTACTGTGTGCCTCCTTTTATGATTCGAAGCAATGTGGTAACCGGAGTTATGAGCTTTGCGGAGATGGATGCAATGATGTATAAGATCGAGGGAGAAGATCTGTATCTGATCGGAACCTCGGAGCATTCCATGATTGGTAAATTTATTGATACTATTATTCCTGAGGAAGAGCTTCCAAAGTCTCTTACCAGCTATTCACCCTGCTTCCGAAAGGAAAAGGGAGCTCATGGCCTGGAGGAGAGAGGGGTCTACAGAATCCATCAGTTTGAAAAACAGGAAATGATCGTGGTGTGCAGGCCGGAGGAATCTCCCATGTGGTTTGATAAGCTTTGGCAGAATACTGTGGATTTGTTCCGTTCTATGGATATTCCGGTGAGAACAATTGAGTGCTGCTCCGGAGATCTGGCAGACCTGAAGGTGAAATCTTATGATGTGGAGGCATGGTCGCCTCGTCAGAAGAAATATTTCGAGGTGGGAAGCTGTTCAAATCTGGGTGATGCACAGGCAAGAAGATTAAAGATCAGAGTGAATGGCAAAAACGGGAGTAAGTATTTTGCCCACACCTTAAACAATACCGTGGTGGCTCCTCCGAGAATGCTTATCGCATTTCTGGAAAATAATCTTCAGGCAGACGGCTCTGTTAAAATTCCCGAGGTTTTGCAGCCTTATATGGGAGGCATGAAAGAAATACGATAACCCACAGAAGGCTCTGTCCGCTGTAGTCAGCGGACAGACAGTTGGAGGAGGTGAAATCTGTGCACAAATATTTAAGAGCAATAGGATTTGGAAAGTTAACTGACAGAAAAGAACTGCAAAAGCTTTTGACAGATATCGTTGTAAATGGAACGGACAGATCATATACAGCAAATGGCGATAAAATGCTTCTGGCCGAATTTGGCATGGATTTTGCCGAATGTATGGGGATCGCCGTATGCGGCGAGTTTGATGAGGACAACAAATTCACATATGATTATTATTTTCCGTATCTGCGGGGAAACATTATCAGCTCAGAAGAGGATGTGACCGTGGAACGTCATGCGGCCCAGATATCCTATGCCGGAGTCTGTGATGATTTTAAGGTGGGGGTATCCCTGATCTTCTACCTCCAGAACATGATTCCTTATGTTAAAATACAGAACTCGGGTAATCTTCCCGTGAGAGGAACCACGCTGACTTTGTCCGCCTTATCCACCAGCGGTATGATCATGATGCCTATTATGAAAACGGAAAAGGATATGATGAACAGCAGACGTTCTTTCATGGCCAGGAATCAGCTGATCAATGCGGCCAGAAAGGGAGACGAGGAGGCAATCGAAAACCTTACGCTTGAAGATATGGACACGTATACAACTATTTCCAAGAGGATACACAAGGAAGATGTGTTCAGTCTGGTTGACACGTATTTTATGCCTCATGGGATTGAATGTGACCAATATTCCATTCTGGCGGAAATCCTGGAATGTAATCTGGTTAAAAACAGAATCACGGAGGAAGAGATTTATCTGATGACGCTTAACTGTAATGATCTGGTATTGGAGCTGTGCATTAATAAGGAAGATCTGTACGGCGAGCCTGCCGTTGGGAGACGTTTCAAGGGAAGTATCTGGCTGCAGGGATTTATCAATTTTCCTGATGAAGGAAATTTGTAGTTGTCAGAGTGGTATCTATGTGATATAATAATTGACGGAGTTGTACGTTTCCGTAGCTCAGATGGATAGAGCGACCGCCTCCTAAGCGGTAGGTCGGGTGTTCGAGTCACCTCGGGAACGCTGGAAAAACAGCCGAAAGCCTTGATTTTATCGGGTTTTCGGCTTTCTTCATGCTTCCCCATATTGGTAGCCGGTTCTGCTTCTGTTTCCAGAAAATGATAGTAGTC
>CAJUIO010000031.1:15313-37266 GCA_910586025.1 uncultured Lachnospiraceae bacterium | reverse complement strand
TCATCAGCCTCTGCAGCTCCCCGCCGGAAAACTCCGGCGCATCCTCATACACTTCTTTACACAGATGGGTGTGATACCCCTTTGGAAGGCTCTCGATCTTCCCGCCAAGCCCCATCTTTTCCACGCATTCCCTCACCCTGTTCATATCCATCTCCTGGTCAAAAGATGAGACATTCTCAGCCACCTCCCCGGCCAGCAGGGAAAAGTCCTGGAATACCGCCCCGAAAAGCCGGTAATAATCCCTCCTGTTAAATTCCCGGATGTCCACGCCGTCCAGAAGCACTGCGCCCTCATCAGGATCATAAAACCCGCAAAGCAGCTTTACCAAAGTGGTTTTCCCGGCTCCGTTAGCACCCACCACCGCCAGCTTTTCCCCGGGATGAAGTGTCAGATTCAGATGGGAGAAGACGCTGCGCTCCGCACCCGGATAGCGGAAGGTCACATCCCGAAGCTCAATCACATAATCCTTCTTTGAATCCGCTGCAAGCTGCTTTCCCTCCTGAAACAGGAAAACCTCCTCATAATCGCACAGCTCCCGGATATGGCAAAGCTCCATGCTCTGCCTGTGCAAATCGGAAAAGCTGCCCATGATTCCGCTCACCCAGGCAGTAAAACCGCCAGCTGCCGTAAAATAGAGAAGAAACTCCGCCGCCCCCAGATTCCCGAGAAGAGTCAGACGCAGAAGCCAGCCGTAGGCAATCCCGTTGCGCAGAAAGGTGAGGGCGATATCCGTAAGATCAGCCATAAGATACGCTCTCTCCCGGCGCAGATGAAAATCCTCCTGCGCCTTCAGCCATTTGTCAAGCAGCTCTTCCAGCCAATCCCCAATACCGAAGATCCTGACATCCTTTGCCAGCCTCCGATCCCTGGCCTTATCCCTGAAATAGAAAAACCGGTTTTTAATCTCAGCCTCCTCCTGTCTGTGGCGGTATCCCCAGCCGTTGATGCGGCTGCTGACCAGAAAACCGGCCACTGACGCTATAAGGGTCACTGCCACGATCAAAGAGTCCACATGAGTCAGAAGATACAGATAAATGGCAAAGCCCAGCAGATTCTGCAGTATGCCGGCAAAGGTATTCCAGATATCCTCCGCAGGCGAGCCATTTCCCATGGTGGCATCCGTTGCCTTTGCAAACAGGCGGGTAAAGTCCTGGCTCTCCCTGACCGGATAGGAGCAGGTTCCCACCTTTTTCCACATTTTGCCGATTATCGTAAGACGCACCGGCACCCGGGCCGTCATCTGGTTATTCTCCAGATAAGCGGACAGCGCATGCACTCCCATGATCCCCAGGGAAAAGAAGCATATGGTGCCAAGAAGCGTTCCAAGGCTCTCCTTCCGTTCCAGATTCCCCAGGATTGCGGGCACCCCGTACAGCTCAAGGAGCGCCCCCGCCACTACCAGCAGGGCCTGAAGCGCCATCATCCAAATCACGACAGGGTTTGTCTCCATGGCCTGCCTTATCATAAACAGAGAATTGTCAAGCATTCCGTATCTTTTTTTATCAGATTTCACAGGAGCCCCTCCTTTTATTGTTCTGTCTGTTACTATAACGTAAAAATCCCCCTCAAGCACATTTCGGGGACGAAATGCGGTATCAGGGGGACAAAAGACGCACAGGCGCAAGTCTTACCAGCTTTTATTTTCTATTTTATTTTTACTGCGGCAGCAAAATCTCCGTGGTAAACGCACCATCCTCACTGTTGCGGCTGATATAGCCCTGATACCGCTCCACAATGGTGTCAATGCGCACCAGCCCGCATCCTCTCCCCGGGTCTTTGGTGGATAAAAAGCGCCCGTTCTCCTTTTTCTGCTTCTTCAATGCCGTACTGTTGGTGAAGGACATATAGAGCTGGGTATTTTTCATCTCCATATACACCCGTATCATCCTCTCCCCTGCCGGCAGGGCCATACAGGCCTCGATAGCGTTATCAAAAAGATTCCCTATTACGATGCAAAGGTCGATCTGCGAGACAGACAGCGCCACCGGTACATGGGCATCCGCAGTCACCCGGATCTCCTTTGACCTTGCCAGAGAGATCTTGCTGTTTAAAATGATATCCGTCATGCTGTTGCCCGTTTTCAGCGCCGGATCCACCGCATCCAGATCCTCCCCCAGCGCATCCAGATAACAGGATGCAGCCCTCACATCACCCATGGCCAGGAAGCTTTTGAGAACCTGGATATGGTTCCTGTAATCATGCCGCCAGCCCCGCATCTGCCGGTACATATTCTCCACCTCGGCATAATGGGTTTCGAGAAGATTGCTCTGGTAAGCCGCAATCCGCCTGTCAATTCTTTTTTCCCAAAACGATATCTTCGGCAGCCGCATAGAAACCTCCGTCAAAAATAATGAATCATCGCCCGATTCAGGTCCTCGTAAAGCTTCCGGGAAAGAGGCAGCGTCCTGCCGTCCTTTAAGACCACCTGAGTTCTGGTAATCTTCCTCACAAAGTGAAGGTTTACGATCTGAGACCTTCCCGTTCGGAAAAACCGCTCGTCCAGCTCTCCTGCCAGCTCATTCAAAGACTTTTTTACCGTGTAAGCCTCCCGCCCGTAAACCGTCACGTAGTTCCTGCGTACCTCAAGATAACGGATCTCACAGAGAGGAATACACACCAACACTCCGGATGAGGAAAGGCACAGCTCCTTCTCCCTGGTTTTCAACCGCCCTTTGGCTCTCTCAAGCACGCAGCGCAGCCTGTCCTCCGTCACCGGCTTAAGCAGGTAATGGAGCGCCTCCACATCATACCCCTGCGCTATATATTTCATGTAGCCCGTGATAAAAATGATCTGCACCCGACGGTTTTCCTCCCTGATCCGTCTTGCCAGCTCCACACCGCTTATCTTCCCCATCTCAATATCCAAAAGCAGAAGATCAAAGGATCTGTCCTCCTCATACCGAAAAAGAAAGGCTTCCGCCGAAGGAAAGCTTTCGATCTGCAGGGCTGTCTGCGAGTCCTCCGCCCATCTTTCCAGAATAGCTCTCAGATAATCGATATCCGCCTGATTGTCATCGCAGATTGCCAGCCGGTACATAGAATCCTCCTCCGGTGGGCCTTGCCGCCATGCGCTTTTCCACGCCAGGCGCCATGCCGTAAAATATAAGCTTCTTTCCTTTTTCAGATTCCGATCCTGGCTTCCTCAAGTCTTTCGTAAAACTGCTCATAGAAGTCCGCCGTCTCGTAAGGCTTTACATAAAACAGGTTCAGAACAAACATATTAACGCTCTTTACCACATCGTCATTTTCCGTCTCCCCAAGAATGCCCTGCACCTTCTTCAGGAAAAAATGCCAGTCCTTCACAAATTTTTCGTACCGGCCAAGATCCGGGATTCCAAGCCACTTTTTCAGCTTTATCTTGGTCTTATTGGGATAGCCGCACTCATGAACCTGCAGGAAATACCGGAAATCCCCGTCCTCATAGATTCTCCCCATGGGAAACATCCGGCAAAAGCCCGGCCTGCTCTCGTGAATGCCGCATCGTCCGTCAGCGCCAAGAAAAGTACAGCCCGCCCCATTCGGGCGCACATAGAGGTGAGGCTGGATGATTCCGTCCACCACCGAAAGCCGGATCCGGGATTCCATGAGAGCTTCGAAGTCCGCCGCAAGATGCCTCTCCAGCTGCCAGATATCGTAGGGGTCAAGGATAATCGTATCCTCCACCACCCTGCAGCACTCTGAACAGCCCGCACAGTCATTACACCCTATTTTTACCATATCGCCCGAGGTGTACAGTCTTCCGTCCGACACCTCCGCCAGATCCAGTTCTCTCTCCATGCCGGCTATTCTCCCAGATATTCTATCTTCTCAATCACAGGACGGTTCTCCATGGGCACCACGCCGTTGGCATCCTGGCCCGTGGTATTCTCGCAGATATCATCCACGATCTCGATTCCTGACGTTACATAGCCGAAGGCGGCATAGTCGCCGTCCAGAAACGTGCTGTCCTTATGCACAATGAAAAACTGGGAGCGGGCGCTGTCGGGCAGCTGGGAGCGGGCCATGGAAATGGCTCCTCTGGTATGGGAAAGAGGATTATCCACGCCGTTATTTGAAAACTCTCCCTTGATGGATTCCTCTGATCCGCCGGCTCCCGTGCCCTCCGGATCTCCGCCCTGCATCATAAAGCCCTCGATGATCCGGTGAAAGGTCAGTCCGTCATAGAAACCGGCCTTTGTAAGATTTACAAAATTTGTCACGGAAACAGGGGCGCTGTCCGCATCCAGCTCCACCGTGATGACACCCTTGTCCTTGATATGAATCTCCACGTAGTGCCTGCCTGTGAGCAGCCCGCCGTCCCCGCCCGTCTCTTCTTTCGTCTCCGGCACGGCCTTTGCGGCATCCTCCCCGGACACATCTGTCTGATCCTTCCGGGAGCCTTCCTCCGCATTCGCCTCCGGCGCGTTCTGCGCACCTTTTTCTTTATTGGCAGCGCCGCAGCCTGCCAGCAGCGCCGTCAGCAGCAGCGCTGCCAATATGATAGTTCTTCTTTTCATAACACTCCTCTTTTCCTGTTATATGGCTTATTTTCTCAGATTGCTTCCAGCGCATGCTCAAGATCCGCAATCAGATCCTCCTTGTCCTCAAGACCGCAGGACATCCTCACCAGACCGGAGGGCACTCCTGCCTCCCTAAGCTGCTCCTCCGTCATCTGCCTGTGGGTGGAGGTCGCCGGATTCAGACAGCAGGTTCTTGCGTCCGCCACGTGGGTCTCGATAGCCGCCAGCTTCAGATTCCTCATAAAGCTCTCAGCCGCCGTCCGTCCTCCTTTCAGCTCGAAGGATACCACGCCGCAGCCGCCGTTCGGCAGATATTTTCTGGCCGTCTCATAATATTTATTCCCTGGAAGTCCCGGATAATTGACATAGGACACCTTGGGATGCTTCTCCAGAAACTGTGCAACCGCCTGGCCGTTTTCCACATGCCGGGGCATTCTCACATGCAGGGATTCCAGCCCAAGGTTCAGGATATAAGCGCTCTGGGGAGACTGGATGCATCCGAGATCGCGCATCAGCTGGGCCGTGCACTTGGTGATAAAAGCCCCCTCCTTCCCAAACTTCTCCGCATAAGTGATACCGTGATAGGATTCGTCCGGAGTGCACAGCCCCGGGAACTTGTCCTTATGGGCCATCCAGTCGAATCTTCCGGAATCCACGATAGCTCCTCCCACGGCCGCACCGTGTCCGTCCATGTATTTGGTGGTGGAATGGGTGACGATATCCGCGCCCCACTCTATGGGCCTGCAGTTCACCGGAGTAGGGAACGTGTTGTCCACCACAAGCGGCACGCCATGCTCATGGGCCGCCTTCGCAAATTTTTCAATGTCCAGAACCGTCAGGGCCGGATTTGCGATAGTCTCCCCGAACACGGCCCTCGTGTTGTCCCTGAATGCCGCATCAAGCTCCTTGGGCGTACAGTCCGGGGATACAAAGGTAACCTCAATCCCCATTTTCGCCATGGTCACGGAGATCAGATTGAAGGTGCCCCCGTAAATGGAGGAGGAGGACACGATATGGCTGCCGCACTCACAGATGTTGAACAGGGCAAAAAAGTTTGCCGCCTGACCGGAGGAGGTCAGCATGGCCGCCGCACCGCCCTCCAGCTGTGCGATCTTGGCCGCCACATAGTCATTGGTGGGGTTCTGCAGTCTGGAGTAAAAGTAACCGCTGGCCTCCAGGTCAAACAGCTTTCCCATATCCTCGCTTGTGTCATATTTGAATGTAGTGGACTGGATAATAGGTATCTGGCGGGGCTCGCCGTTCCCCGGCGTATAGCCTGCCTGTACACATTTGGTGCTGATCTTATATTCGCTCATTCTTATCTTCCTTTCCTGCCGTATTCTCTCTTACAGCTCCCGGTATCATTAGTGACCTTCTGATCCTGGCATTCTTCTATAATATAGTACATTTGCCGTAACTATTCAACAGCTTTGGTGCGTATAGATAAACGGCACTCCTGGTTTCAGGCTGATTTTCTGACGCTTTCCTCCGTAAACAAGGGTCCTCTCCTGTGCCGTGTCCGTGGAAATCACAGCTTTTGTCAGGCTGCCGTTCTCAAACCTAAGATCCGCCGTGACCCTTCCCATGGCCCGGATTCCTCTCACCGACCCGGAGCGGAACGCATCAGGGAGCGCCGGCAGGAGATAAATCGCATCCTCATCGCTGCCGAGGAACATCTCCGCAATTCCCGAAAGACTGCCCAGATTACCGTCGATCTGAAAAGGCGGATGGGCATCGAACAGATTTGCATAGACTCCGCCCCCGTCATGATAGTTAAACTCATCGCTGTCCTCCGGCATATCCCTGCAGGGCACAAACCGCAGCTGTTCCCGAAGGAGCTTCAGAGCATGTGCCCCGTCCCCGAGCCTGACCCACAGATTCACCTTCCAGCTCAGACTCCATCCCGTTCCCGCATCTCCTCTTGCCTCAAGGCTCCTTTTGCAGGCTTCGGCCAGAAGGGGCTCCTTTTCCGGATCTATCATCCTTCCCGGATACAGGGCATAAAGATGGGAGAGATGACGGTGTCCCGGATCTGTCTCCGCAAATTCCTCGGCCCATTCCAGGATGCGTCCGTCAGAACCTGTCTGTAAAGGCCTCAGCCTCTTAAGCTTATCGGAAAGCGTCTGAATAAAGGAATCCTCTTTTCCCAGCTTTCCGGCCGCCTGAACGCATTCCTCAAAAACCTCCCGGATAATACTCATGGTCATGGCCGTTGTCACAGAAAGGGCACCGTTAAAATCGCCCTTCCGATATCTGTTTTCCGGAGACGTGGACGGCGCAAAGACCAGCCATCCCGCTCCGTCCTCCACCAGAACGTCCGCATAAAACTTTGCCGCTTTGCACAGAAGCGGATAAGCAGTCTCCTCAAGAAAGGACTGATCCAGCGTGTATTGGTAATGCTCGTACAGGTGTCTGCAAAGCCAGCCTGCCGCCATGGGCCAGAAAGCGTAGGATGCCGCCCCTCTTCCTTTTCTTCCCACAGGAGTGGTAAGCCGCCAGAGATCCGTGTTGTGGTGGCACACGAAGCCGTCCGCTCCATAGTATTCCCGGGCAGTGCGCCCACCGGTTACGGCAAGCTCCCTGATCAGGGCAAAAAGCGGTTCATGAAGCTCGGACAGTCCGCAGATTTCCGCTCCCCAATAATTCATCTGCGTATTAATGTTTACCGTATAGTTCGAGCTCCAGGGAGGACGCACCTTGGCATTCCAGATTCCCTGAAGATTTGCCGCCTGGGTTCCCGGACGGGAGCACGCAATGAGCAGATAACGCCCGTAGTGAAAAAACAATTCATATAATCCCACATCCGCTCCCTCCGGATAAAAGGACCGGATCCGCTGGTCCGTGGGAAGCTCCCCCGCATCAGAATCATCAAGGATGAGATCCGCGCTGTCAAAATACGGCATATATTCCGACCGGTGTCTGCTCTTTGCCGTCTCGTAATCCACACTCTTAGCATGCTCCATATCGGCCCGGCACAGAGCGGACTCGTCAGCGCCCTGTGTATAAGGCTGCCGCATAAATCCGCAAAAGCTGGTGCGGATACAGATGCGGATCACGGCTTCGTCCGCACGAATGACGGACAGTCCGTTTTCTGTTCCCTCTACAGTACCGTTTGTCGTCTCCACAGACACGATCATCATAAACCGCATTCCCTTTTGGGAATCCTCCTCTGAATAGATAACGGGATTTTCTTCTCTGATATAGCTGGGTTCGACATAGGAGGGCGCAATTCCCGTAAGGACCAGCATTTTTTCCTCCACATGACACCGGGATCTCAGCAGGCTCTCCGCCGCAACGCAAAACGTGAGACCGCCCTTTTTATCGGCAGTAAGCTTCAGGTAAAGCGCCTGCTCCGGAACAGAAATGAACGCTTCCTTCCTGTAAACGGTCTCTTTGCAGCGAAAGGAGGATTCCACCTGAGCCGTTTCCAGCTGCAGGCTCCTCGTATATGCACCAACATCGTCAGCAAGCTCCGGAAAACACAGGCGGACACCTCCCGCCGGCAGATAGGAATTTGTGTATTCTCCCAGGAGATGCTCCTCCGTTTCCCGCTCCGCCTCCTCATACCGCCCGGCAAGAGCCAGGTCTCTTGCCCTTTCGTAATGCGGGAAGGCTCCGGGCAGAACCGTATCCCGGGGATAGCCTGACCAGAGCGTGTCCTCGTTCATCAAAATCAAATCCTCTTTTATACCGGAATAGAGCATGGCTCCAAGTCTTCCGTTGCCCAGCGCAAGCGCCTCCTCCCAGTACCTGGCCGGCCTGTCATACCACAATTCTCTGTTGCTGTGCATATAATTTCTCCTTTCAGCAGATCCGTTTCTTTTCCTTCATCTTACTACAATCTCTCCGGATGCGAAAGAAGATTTTAAATAAGGCTTTCAGTCCCGGTAACACATGTGTTTTTTATCCAAAAAATATACCAAATAATTTTAAAATATAACAATTCTGCATAAAATTCATGAAAGGAATTTCAGGTACTAAAGAATCATTGAAAATGTATTCCGGAATGTTATAATTTAAGTGTAGACAAATATTTGAATGGTACAAATGGGGAGTATGATCAAATATTAAGATCTCAAAAAGGGTATTCGCTGGGGGAGCGGGTACCTTGTTATAATTTTTTTCAATCAGGGCTGACAAGGCCTCAAGGATCGGCACAATAATTTTCAGCAATAATTCTTTGACTTTTCAGTACGGCTTTTCCCCATTGGGAATCAACAGGCAAAACCATATTCAATATAAGGGGCAGTAAAAGTATAAGGGGTGTAATTATGAGTTATTATGTGAAGTCGATCGTTCCTATCATGGAATCAAAATACAGCAGTTTTACAAACGTGGAAAAGAACATAGCCGATTTTTTCCTGGGGAACCAGCAAAAAATGGATTTTTCGGCCCAGAACGTGGCGAGAAAGATATTCGTGTCGGAGGCGTCGCTTTCCCGGTTCGCAAAAAAGTGCGGTTTTCACGGCTACAGAGAATTCATTTATCAGTATGAAAAGACATTTGGCGAAAAGAGCGAGATCGTGGCCAACAGTACCAGGATTGTTTTGAATACCTATCAGGAAATCCTGAATAAGACCTACAGTCTTATGGACGAGGCTCAGATCGAGAGAGTGGTCAAATATCTCTCAGAGGCTGACCGCGTGATTACCTGCGGAAAGGGAAGCTCCGGATTTGCCGCAAATGAAATGGAAAATCGTTTTATGCAGGTTGGCGTGGATATTGATTCGCTGCAGGATACGGACAGGATGCGTATTCAGGCTGCCTTTCAGGGAAAAAGAAGCCTTGTATGCGGGTTCTCTCTCAGCGGGGAGACTCCGGGGGTAATCCATCTTTTGAAGGAGGCCCACAAAAAAGGGGCAAAGACCATTATATTTACCGCCAACGACAAGGAGATCTTTACGGACTTTTGCAGCGAGGTAGTGCTTGTGGCTTCGCTGAAGCATTTAAATCACGGCGATGCCATATCGCCGCAGTTTCCGATTCTTGTCATGATGGACATTATTTACAATAATTATGTGAGCCGCAGTAAGGAAAACGCGGCGGAATCCTATGAGGAGGGTCTGCGGACCTATGAGCATGCCAAACCTCACCGTTCCATACGGATTCCTGCGGAGAGATACTGATAAATCCCGGTCAGAAAATAATGTCTGACCGGGATTTTTTCGGGCCGATTCTCTATACCAATTGGCTGTGCCATTTTCCCCTGTAAAATCGGGAATATCTATCAGCGCCCCTCCTCTGGCGGCGAAGCAATCATGGCTCCGGAAGAAAAGAACGGAACCATGGCACTCTTTTTTTCATTGTCACATATTTATAATAGAAAGGCAAACTGGAGCAGATCTTTCTATGGCTATCGGTTATTTGACTATACAGGTGAAAGCCGCCCATGACGCACTTCCCTTAAGCGGTGTCAGCATCCGGATCCTCTCGGATCAGGAAACGGGCGTTTACGAACTGATCACAGATGAAAACGGGGAGACCCAGACAGTCCCGCTGGAGACTGTAGACAAAAGCTTTTCACAGAATCCTTATTTTTCGGGAACACCCTATGTAAGCTACAGCGTGCTCGCTCAAGGCTCCGGCTTCAATTCCCTTTACGTGTCGCAGATTCCCATCTACGACGGAGTAAAGGCTGTCCTGCCTATTTCTCTCATTCCCATGCAGGACAGACAGAAGACACCCATGCAGGCGGAAATTTTTGTGGGAAGCCCGGCCGTCTCCTCTGGCAGTCCCCGCTCTCAGGAGGGAACCCTGAGCGCACCCTATGTCCTTCGCCAGGTGACAATTCCAAACCCCATCACGGTGCATCTCGGTCCGCCCTCCTCTTCCGCCGCCAATGTTCAGGTGTCGTTTCCTGATTACGTAAAAAATGCGGCCAGCAGTGAGATCTACCCTACCTGGCCCGAAGCCGCCCTGACAGCCAATATCTATGCCATCATTACCTTTGCCCTAAATCGTATCTACACGGAATGGTACACAGGGCGCGGGTATAGCTTTGACATCACAAACAGCACCGCTTACGACCAGAGCTTCGTATATGGCCGCCCGATTTACGACTCCATCAGCAGGATCGTGGATAACATCTTTAATCAATATGTCCGAAGAAAAGGGCAGAATGTCCCCTACTTTACCTCCTACTGCAACGGAACCAGCGTCACCTGTCCGGGATTGTCCCAATGGGGAACCGTCACTCTGGCGCAAAAAGGGCTCCCTCCTCTGGAAATTCTGAGATCCTATTACCCCAGGGATGTGGAGATCGCACAGACAAACATCATATCCGGCGTTCTATCCTCCTATCCGGGAACTCCTCTCAGGGTGGGAAGCACCGGGCTCGACGTGCAGACCATCCAGACCTGGCTTACCCGTATCCGCAGAAATTACCCCGCTATTCCGGCGATCACCGATGCGGAGGGACAATTCCAGAACAGCACCCGCTCGGCGGTTGCAAAATTTCAGAGCATCTTCAACCTGACCTCTGACGGAATCGTGGGAAAGGCCACCTGGTATAAGCTCTCCCAGCTCTACACTGCCGTCACCAGACTTGCAGAGCTAAGCAGCGAGGGAACCTCCCCCGGAATCGGCACTATTCCGCCTTCCTCCGTCCTGCGTCAGGGCGCACGGGGACAGGATGTTGTCACGCTCCAATATCTCCTTAACGTGGCCTCCGAGTTTTATCCCGGAATTCCGGCTCCTGCCCAGGACGGCATTTTCGGAGCGGGAACGAAGCAGGCGGTAACAGCCTTCCAGCAGATGGTTCAGCTTAACCCTGACGGGATCGTGGGACCCCTCACCTGGCAGACGTTGTACGACGTATATCACGGAATCCACCAGAACGTGCCCTCACCCTCTCCAAATCCGGACACAGTCCAATACGTTGTCAAGGCCGGGGACAGTCTGTGGCTCATCGCCCAGAAATACGGAACCACCGTGGATGCCATCAAAAACCTGAACGGGCTTACCAGCGATGTACTGAACATCGGACAGGTGCTCAAAATCCCCACGCAGGGGGCACTCCCTTACATTGAATACACCGTCAGGTCCGGTGATTCCCTGTGGCTCATCGCCAGACGCTACAACACCACAGTGGACGAAATCCGGCGGCTGAACGGACTGACCAGCAATCTGCTGAATATCGGGCAGGTACTTCGGATACCTGTGGGATAAATCCGGCAGATGACTAATTTCCTCCTGTAATGCAAGGGGCCGCACGCCGAAACAACCGGCACCGCAGCCCCTTATCCCCCACACTTACATCATCAGCTTTCTGTGTTCCTTCTTATGCGGGAACCTCAATAAACGCAAGAATTCCGCCGGCAGTCATATCAACCACCACATGATCCTGTCTGACCTGAGACACATGGAACTCGGTCCACCCGGTATCCTCCGCAAATCGGAAGACCTTTACATTCTGCCCGGCCATGATTCCGGGGGTGTAGAAATTTACGTTTGCCACGTTAAAGCGCAGCTCCGCAGGTGTCTTGATCTTTACAACATTCAAAACGCATCCTCCGAGACCGGATGCAAGCTCCTTTGCGGAATAAACCCTGGAAAGCTCAGGCTTCAGGACAGAAAATGTCAAATTGGTAGCCACGCCGTCCACAATCACGCCTCCGCCCTGGGCCACTGGAGTTACTTTATCCATTGCCCAGATTCCCATAACAGCATTGTTCATATATTCTCCGACCAGCTTGTCCTCCTCTATGGCAGCCACGGTAATATCCGGATCTCCCACATTGGAAGAATCCTCCAGATAAACCGCTACAGGAGCACCGACCTCCTTCGCCATGACAGGCGTGGAGAAAATCATCGAAGCCAGTAAAGTACATACAAGTAATTTCTTCATATTGAACCCATCTCCCTTCTCAAATTTTAAGTGTGGTCATTTATATTGTGACCAATAGAGGAAATATTGATGAATCCAATTTTTGAAAATTATTGAAAACGATCCTACAGCTGCGCACACACGTGATCATAAATCGCCCGCATCAGTTCGCTGCTTTTACGGCACTCGGAAACCACCGTGACCACAGACTCCTGATCAGGCAGTATAATGGAAAGCTGGGAGTATTTTCCGTCAGCACGAAACGAATTGTACTCTCCCCGCCAGAAAAGATAGCCGTAGTCCTCTCCCACGGCCTGACATCTGGCGCTTTCTTCAATCCATTTTTTTGAAAGCAGCTGCCTCCCGTTCCACTCTCCCCCCTGAAGACAGAATATCCCGAATTTGTGCAGCTCGGTCAGGGTGAGAAGAAGCCCTCCCGCCCCAAAGGTATTTCCCAGAGGATCCGTCTCCCAGGTCGGACGGTTGCCAATCCCCAGGGGCTCAAACAGCCTGGGCATAAGATAGGAAACCAGATCGCAGCCCGCCCTTCTCTGCACCAGAATTCCCGCAAGATAAGGTCCCACATTATTGTAGACAAACTGAGTGCCCGGCTCATATACAAAAGGAAGCCCCAAAGACAGCTTTACCCAGTTTTTTTCTTCATAGACAGGGCGCTGCGCTCCCATGAGTCCTCCCTGCTCCTGGCCAAGGCACATGGTAAGCAGATCCCTGACTGTGGCCTTTGCCAGATTGCCGCTAATCTCGTCCGGGAGCTCGCCAGGAAAAGCGTCCACCAGTTTTTCCCCGAGAGAAACGAGCCCCTCCTGCACGGCAAAGCCCACGGCGCAGGAGGTATAGCTCTTCGCTGCAGAGTACACGTTTCTTCTGCACTCATCCTCCAGAAGCCACTCGGCAGCCTGCCTGCCTCTCTGTGTCACCTTCACTCCCAGAACTCCAAGGGGTTCTGCGATTTCGAGAAATTTTGAAATGTCCATATTGATTCTCCTTCCATATCTTTTGACCGTTTAGATTAAACATATTTTATTTGCAAATGCATCAACACTTCCGGACCGGGCCGCCAGCTTGATCCAGTCTCCTAAAACGGAAAGATCTGTCTGTCTTAAAATCTCCTGCTGCAGCGAATCCGGCACCACTCCGTACTCCTCCAAAATCTCAATAACAACTACAGCCTTTTCTTTTATCACTCTTTCCTCCACCCTTTTCTCTACTCTTTCCTCCACCCAATCCTCCAGCAGCTCATCAAGCGCATTGCCCATTTTGCCATCCTCCCTTTTCCTCTCGTTCTTCGGTATTAAGTCTCTTATTTTATTGGAACCGATCATCTCTCCAAGCACATACCAGCTCTCATCGTCCATGTTCCAGCGCTTTTCGTTCTCTCTGATGTAATCCTCTAATCCCTTCTTGCTTTTCCTCCTCTGGAATAATCCAAAGAGCGGGCGCAGCTCCGTCCTAAAATATTCAAGATGTCCGAAGCTTGACAGATCCAGAAAGTGTAGAGGGTATTCCGGAACCAGACACTTAAGCTCCTCTCCTGCGGCTCCTTCTCCAAAGTCCATCATTTCATGAAGACTCCTTGCTCCCCTCCACTCCTTCTCTCCCCAGTAAACCACCAGGGTTGCCACGGGAAAAAGCCTGTCTGCCTTCCGAAACTTATACAAATACTCGCCTTCATCTCTGTAAACTGCGTCAGATGCCTCTTTCTTTTCCGCCATGCAGTATCTCCTATAAGCCCGCTCATTCCGGAGACGAATCCTTTTCATCTGCCTGTCGTATTCAAGAGCTTCCTGAATCATAATGCGGGCCGGCATACTGTAATCAATCTTTTCCTGGTGCTCCAATGCCAATATGGCATATCTGCCTCCTGTCCTGCTCTGCATCATAACCAGGTCCCCGGTCCGCTCCACCGCCGCAGCCTTATCCGCCTTCGCATAAACCGGAGTCACCTCCTGCAGCTCCTTCGCCCTCAGTATCTGTTTTCCCTGAAACACACCGCCGTTCCACAAATCCGCATATCTTGCGGAATCCCTGAAGTAAGTCTTTAACCCAATGTCTTTTCTTCCCACTTAGTCTCCTTTGCCGGAGACAGGTGAAAACATCCCATGCCGCAGCCGCAGCACACTTTCCCTCCACGAGATCTCCCGCTTTCTTCTGTTTTATCTGGAATACAAGCATAGATAATCTGATCTCGCTGATGCCCGACGGGCTGCTGATGACCGTCCTTTATAGACAGTCGGATATGTGATAGGATCTGAATATATGCTTTGATTAAAGTATAGCATTGAGATTTCCGTTTGTCACATAAACTTTTTATAAATATGAAATATAGAAGGCGGGTCATCCCGCCTTCTCCACTCGAAGCTCACCTCTTCGAAATTCCATATTTCCCTCCGAATACCAGCTCACCTCTTTCGTTTCTTCCTTATACATAATATGTGTCAGGCAGTACTGTCCTTCCTCATAACCATATCCGTCCCCCGCATCCTCATAAAGCGTGAACGTTCCGTCCTCGCCGCCGTATACCCTCAGGACAATATCCCTCTCTGTCACCTCCCGGGCGCAGCAGATATCCTCCGATACCATGGGAATCACGGCTCCCGCCCGCACAAACAGAGGAATCCTGTCAACAGGAGCCGGTGCCTCGACCCACTGTCCCCCCTGGAATCTTTCATTCGTCCAGAAATCATACCAGTCCGTGCCCTCGGGAAGCCAGACTCTCCGGCTTCTCGTTCTCTCGACGGCTTCCCCGCCCGGCAGATAGTACATAGGCTCTGTCACCGGACATACCATCAGGGCAGGGCCGAACATGTACTGATCCGCCTGAGCTGCCGCCGTCGCATCCTGCGGAAAGTCAAAGTTGAGACCGCGCATGATGGTGCCATCCTCAAGATATACCCCTCCCGCCAGGGAATAAATATAGGGAAGAAGCCGGTATCTCAACCGGATAAACTTCACGATCGCTTCATAAAAGGGCTCCCCCTCTTTGCCAAAATTCCAGGGCTCTCTCGCACAGTCCGTCCCGTGACTTCTGAAAACAGGGAGAAAAGCGCCGTACTGCAGCCACCTCACATATAGCTCACGATATCCGGGATCCTGCGCCGCATCGTCAAATTCCCCGTCCCAGTACCAGGGCGCTCCCTTCTTCACAAAGAAGGCGCCGATATCCAGGGTCCAGTAGGGCAAGCCGCTGGCGCAGAAATTAAGACCTGATGCAATCTGGCATCTCAGAGTCTCCCAATCCGCCGCTATATCCCCTGACCAGAGGATCGTCCCGTATTTCTGACTTCCCAGATAGCCGTTTCTGGTGAGATTTATTACCCGCTTCCGGCTGCAGCCGCGCTGTCCTTCCCAGATTCCGGCGGCGTGATAATAGCCATAGGCGTTTGCCTTCTCTATCGGCATACTGTCTGCCGCTGCCTCCACATATTCCTGATACATTTTCTCGGGCAGAGGCTTTTGACTCTTTTCCCACTCCGGCGTAAGAGGCTCGCTGGAATCACACCACCAGGCATCCACGCCATGGCAGAACAGCCCTCTGTGTACCTGCTGCCAGTAAACCTCTCTGGCATCCGCACGGAAAGCGTCATAGATGGTGGTTCCCGGAAGCAGCATTCCCTTTTCCCGAAATTCCCTGAAATTCTCACACTCTTCGCTCATGTTGGGCCAGATGGAAAGCATGAAATGCACATCCGTTTCATGGAGGGAGGAAACCAGCGCTGCGGGATCGGGAAACCGCCCCTCGTCAAAGGTCTTCTGCCCCCACAGATTCCCCTCCCAGGACATCCAGTCAAGAACCAGCGCATCCAGACCGATTCCCCGGTCCCTGAATTGAGCCGCAGTTCGAATCAGCTCGTCCGCCGTCTCGTATCTCTCCTTTGACTGGATATATCCGAACGCCCACCTGGGAAGAAGAGCCGCCTTTCCGGTCAGCCGCCTGTACCCCTTTATCACCTGATCCGCATCGCCCGCAAGGAAATAATAGTCCAGATACTCATCCGCCTCCGTATATAAATAAGAGCCGTATTGCGTATCGCTGAAAACAGCCGGGCTCTGGGTAGACAGCAGAATCCCGTAGCCTCTGTCCGAGAGCAGTGCTGGAACAGCAATCTTCCTGTTTGCCTGATGAAGGTACTGAGTTGTTCCCCGCAGATTCCACGCTCCCTCCTCAGCCTGCCCCAGTCCGTGGAGATGCTCCGTTTCGTCAAATTCCAGAAAGAGCCTGGTATGGCAGAGAAATCCGTCAGACGCTCTGTCGGAAAGGCGGATCCTGCGCTTAACCCCGTCCGCCGTCTTCACTTCCTCCACCCGGGTATTCTCGTTGATCACCGTACGGAAAACCTCAAAGCGCTCCACCGCCTTGCTTTCCCGCCCGCGTTCCGCAAGCAGAAGCCGTCCTTCTTTTTCCCAAAAACGGATCGAGCCTGTCTTCAGATTGACTGTAACAGTTAATTTCTCCGTTAACAGCCTGATCTCCTCCCCCTCTCGCTCATGGCTCCAATTACAGGAGCCGGACAGATCGGCAAATTCTCTCCCCTGTTTGTCTCCAAATTCCCCCTCTTCCACATAGGAAATCCGCACTATCCCTTCATCCTGGGGCCAGATTCTGATGGTTCCGGCCTCCGATTCCAGATACAGCGCCCTGCCTTTTCTCTCAATGTTTTCAATCACTCTGCTTTTTCCAGTAAAAACCTGCAGCATAATTTTCCTCCTCCTTAAAATAAACTCCACTCTCCCGCAAGACATGCCGCCCCGGCCGCCGCTTCCTCGTCAAGACCGCTCAAATACAGCGGCATTCCAAACTGTCTTTCTATTTCCTGCCGCAGCAGTTCATTTTTTCGTATTCCGTTTCCGCTGGCTATAATCTTCCTGCGTCCGCCGCAAAGCCCGTCCGGAAACCCGCCGTACATGTCATGCAGCTCCGCCGCCATTCCCGCCACATAGGCCCGGACCAAATCTGACGGATGAAAATTTTTTTCCGTTATGTTTTCGATCACGCCGAACCTCTTTTTCCGGCCTCTGACTCCGTACAGGGAAGGATATACCGAAAGATCCGTAGACTCCTTCTGCCGCAGCAGACGCTGCGCCAGGTCATAGCCGTTCACCCTCATCCCCGAAAGACATTCCTCAGGCAGGCCGGAGCATATCTCTTCCAGAAAGAGCGCCAGCCTCTCATACACCTTTCCCCCGTTCAGGGAAGCCTGCACATACAGATATCCCTCTCCCGGAAAGGGCCGAACCTCTCCCCACCTGCAGGGAAGTCTCCTGCGATCGAACAGGGATACCTGCGATCCCGTTCCCACATTGACGCATACCGCATCCTCTGACCTTCCCGCCGCCCCGAAAAAGCTGGCCTGATTATCTCCTACCGACCAGAAAACAGGGATTCCCCTGTATCTGCCGGCCATTCTGCTTCCCGCCTTAACCCCTCTCTTTAGAACTGCGGGATAAAAGGAGATGAGAACGCCGGCCTTTTCCAGACATTCCAGATCAAAAGCCTCCCGGCAAAGATCATACCCGCCAAAGCTGGCCGCCATGGTGGCATCCGCCGCCGGCTCTGATACCCCGCAAAGTCTCATGGCAAGATAATCCCCTATTCCCGTAAAATACTTTCCATTTTTCGGAACCTCATCCCGCCGCTCCAGGGCAAAATGCGTGACCGTGCCGTAACCGGAAAACATGGGATACCCCGTGCTCTCCGACAGATAATCGGCGCAGCTCTTTCCCCGGAAGCAATCCTCCCCGCAATCATCCTTCCAGGTGTAAAAATCAGACACCGCCCTGCCTGCTTCATCAACATACAGGATTCCGTGCATCTGGGAGGAGATTCCGATTCCGGACACCTCCCCACCCTCTTCCAGAAGCCGTCCCAGCATCTCAACCGCCAAATCCACGATTCTGTCCGGATCCTGACGAAAACCTCCCGACAGAAAGTGGTTGGCCTCGCACCTGCTGTCGGTAATTTCTCTTCTCTCACAGTCTAACAGCACCAGCACAATGGACGTGGTGCCGATATCAATTCCGATTGTTTTCATGGCTTTTCCTCCGCCTGTCAGACTTTACCCCTCCGAAAACAATACCTCCAGCATACAGCCATCCATACCGGCATCCCCCATCGGTACCGTGTAAAAGCATGCTTCCCGCAAAGTCCCTGTACAGGGCTTTTCCTCAAAGGCGGTCTCTCTCCCGTCAACCAGCACCCATGTGGGTCTTTTTGCGCTCACAAAGCCCGCCCTCTTCCCATCGTCGAGACTCAGGATCTTCCTTGCCCGAAGCTCTCTCCGAAACAGAATGCCTCCCGGACAGATCAGCTTTTCCAGAATCCCCACCGGGACAAAATCCTCCGCAGGCATGAGCAGAAACAACCCGGCATCATTCTCTCCAAGATCAAACGAGAATTCCTCACCTTCCGCAAGAAAAGCCGCCGCCTCATTTCTCTGGTCATATACAATCCATGTGCCGCCTTCCGTCCCCGGAAGATCCGAAAGCCTGATGCTTCCTCGGATGCTCTTTTCCTCTCCCATGGAAAAAGCGGCAACCACATAGTTTTCGCCATAGCGGTTAAAGAGCTTTAAGACTTTTCCGCCCAATGCAGCATTCTCAAAAAGACAGTCCAGAGTCGGCATTCCCACTCCGTCACAGCGGATCACGGTTCCGTCCCTGCGAATCAGCGGCAGAATATATTCCGGATCCGTACCTCCCACCGGATCACTGGTATAAACCGGTCCCCCACTGACGGCCCGGAGCACCGCATTCTGCCGGTTCTCCGAATGACTGCTCCAGAACATATCCCAGTCACCCCAGAAAAACTGTCCCTGAAGCAGAGAATTATAGCCGTTCTGCAAGGCATGCTCCCGGAACCCGCCGGGAACCTGAGGCACAAAATCGTCACTGCTCCTTGCGATGGCGCTGCTTGGACGGTTCCACATATCCTCCGGCGCCATACCCATGCAGTTAATGATATTATTATCAAAATATACTGATGCCGAAGCGTTCAGTCCGGTCTGAACAGCCGCCGAGGCCTTTCCGTATTCCACCCTTCCTTCATAGAACAGAGAGATCGCACTCTGCCCGTCCACCTTCACGAAATCAATGCCGCATGTATCTCTCAGATATCGGTGCCAGACGCTGTAAAACCGGAAGGCCTTTCCCGCATCTGCCGCAGGAATCCTTCTTCCGTCCGGCAGAACGCAGCATCCGCCGCCCAAAAGCCTCCAGGCCTCAGATTCAGGCTCCAACCCGTTCCAGTAGCCCATCACGGCATGCCAGATGCCCACATGAGAGATTCCGTACTCCTCCTTCATCCGGCGCACGCACTCAGAAAGCCCCTCCGGGAACTTATCCGCAGCGGCATCCAGCCCCTTTAACACCTGGGCCTCATAGTCCGCATCCAGCCAGCCGTCATCAATCAGCGCCCATCCCACCGGCACCTTCTTTTCCTTAAGCTCTTTCAGCTTATCCAGAATTCCCTGCCGGGAAACCTTCTGATAAAAAGCGTCCCAGCTGCACCAGCCCAGTTTCTCGAACATGGCGGGATAACGCCGCCTCTCCCTGAGCATGGAGGGCCGTCCCAGCAGGGTGAGGGCATACTCCGCAGCCCTGTGGCAGCACTCGTAGGGATCATCCCCAACGGCGTACACCAGGCTGATATCATCAATCTCGCTCTTGCCGGCACAGTTGGAGGACACCGTCACCCGGATTCCGTCTCCGGCCCCCTCAAGGTCCGTCCGATACTCTCTGCCGCAGACTGCAAGCAGGGCAAGATACCGTTCCCTGCCCTTCATCAGAACCAGCTGAGTCCTGGCCGGTATCTGTGCCGTCCGCGCGGGAAAGGCGGGACGCAGCCACCAGTCCTTGTGCTGATAAATTGCAAGGAGCTTCTTCACCCCGCTCACGCCTGCCGTAAAGCTCACGCCCTTATGGGGATCCAGATGAGTCTGCGGCCCGAAAAGCGGCTGCGCAGGCACAGTCTTCCCTCGAAGCCACACTGCCTTAGTCTCCTCTCGTTCCTTCACCGTTACTTTACAGGTCAGGGAAGGAGCTTCTTTTTTTATATACCCCGGAAAATTCAGACAAATCTCTTCTCTACACATTTTTCACAAACACCTCGTTTACCTCTTCACTGAAAAAATAATCCGCCACCACTTCACCGGCACCGATCACGCCTGCATTTTCTCCCAATGCGGATATTTCCATATCATTTTCCCTCGCCCCCCTCGGCCTGTGGGAATTGGCCACATCCTTCACGATGTCAAAATATCTGGGATAGCGCTGGATCAGGATGCCGCCCAGCACGATCTTCCGGGGATCCAGTATATTGATGAGATTGGCAGCCGCTATCCCCACATAAAAGGCCGACTGATTCAAAATGGAAATCGCAAGGAGATCCTTTCCCCCGGCCATCTCGAAGACATCCTCAATCACCAGCTTGTCTCTCCTTTCAAAGAGAGGGTGGTTCCGCTCCGTCTCAAGCTGCCTGCGCAGCTCCTTCAGGATTGCGCTGCCGGAGCTCATCGCCTCCAGACATCCCCGGTTGCCGCAACTGCACAGCGGCCCGTTCACGTCCAGTATGATATGACCGAACTCTCCCGCAATGCCGTTTGCTCCGATATTCATTCTTCCATCTATGATCAGACCGGACCCGATACCCATATCCACGTCGATATAGATCAGATCATAAATATCCCTGGTATTTCCATTCCAGTACTCCCCGAATGCGATCACATTGGTATCCTTCTGCATAAACACCCGATATCCCGTCTTCTCCTCCAGAATCTCTTTCAGAGGAAGATACCGCAGCATGGGAATATTGGACGGTGTCAGGACAATATCCGCCTTTGCATGCAGCGGTCCGGGTACGCCGACCCCGATACCCAGAATCTTTTCTCTCTCAATTCCGGCCTGCGCAATTACCTCCCGCACCCCGCCGGCAAGCATATCCATGAAGGCATACTGGCTGCCCATGTCCTCCTCCATGGGATAGCGCTTTATCTGCAGAATATCTCCCCGCAGATTCATCAGCGCCACACTGGTCACAAACTTGTTAATATGTATTCCTATAGTATAACGATAAACCTCATTAACAGCGTAGGAAACAGCTTTTCTTCCCACTCCAACTCCTTCCATCTCATCGCGGCGTATCAGATTCAGCCCCTCCAATTCCTCCAGGATCTTCTTGATCGCCATAAACGTCAGCCCGGATGCCGCCGAAAGCCCCGCCTTGGTCGCCGTCTTATTCTTCCGAATATAGTTCAAAACAGATCTCCGGTTGTAGTTTTTCAACTGAACCTGTTTGTCTTTTTCTACCATCTGTCCTGCTCCTCTTCTTTTTCATCATGCCCGGCATCTTTCGGCGGGCATTTCTTACTGCAAAGCTCAGGACAGCTCTGTCTTAGCCCGTGATCACTTGCGGATCACTATTCAAAAACTCATAAATATATCCTTCTTCCAGATCGAACATATCCGGTACGCCGTCCTGACTCTGAAGTGCGGTAAGAATCTTGGTCTTATACTCGTCGCTGCCAAAAACCTGCAAATCAACTATACTATTAGGATAAACCTCATTAAATTCTTTTACAAGGTTATTTGCATAATCTGTAAATGACCAATACATA
>CAJUIO010000031.1:1156-15213 GCA_910586025.1 uncultured Lachnospiraceae bacterium | reverse complement strand
CTCATTAAATTCTTTTACAAGGTTATTTGCATAATCTGTAAATGACCAATACATACACTTTGTCTCTCTTTGTCTCACTGCCTTTGTGCTTTTTCCCGTTCACATCATATACTATTTTGCTCAACAAATCAATACAATTATTAAATTTTATTTAATAATTGTATTTTCATCCAGGTTCACACATGCACAAAAAAGACCCCCGGTTCTCCCGAAGGTCTCATCTTCCGCATTCATACGTATTCCGGATCGTCTCTATTTTGCGTCATTTATGATCGGAGGCACCTGTGCCATCAGATTGTCAATATCCTCAAACATGGCGCTCTTTGTCGTTCCCAGACTGCTTGCCCTGTCAATGTGCTTCACCACCGTCTGATACTGGCCCTTGATTTCGTCAAAGAAGCCGCACAGTCCCGTCAGCGCATCCTGTGACTGTTCAATCACTTCCGAAATCTCCGACTGCACGGCAACGGCACCGTCCGCCGCCTCCGTAATCTGATCAAACATCCTGTCCGTGGATGTCACTGTTCCAAGTCCATCTCCCAGGGCCTGCTGTGTCGCATTGATGCTGGAACTGAGCTTCTCCGTCCCCTGCTCCACATCATGAATTCCCGTATCCACCTCGGAGGCCAGTGTCTTGATCTCATCCGCAAGCTTTTTCACCTCGGAAGCCACGATGGAAAATCCCTTTCCCTTTTCTCCGGCTCTTGCCGCCTCAATGGAAGCGTTAAGCGCAAGGATATTGGTCTGCTCCGCAATGGAAACGATCTTTTTCATACAGCGCTGTATATTCGTCACCGAAGTCTGAAGATCCGTAAATGTGCTTCCCATGTCGTTAAAGTCCGCCTCCATCACCGCAGAGGTCTTCTTCAGCTCCTCGATTCCGCCATGGGCATGCTCCACCGAGAGAGCGATCTTATTTCTAACGTCCGCAAACTGACCGGAAACCTGATCGATATTGGCAAAGGCCTGTCCGAAATCCTGAAGCTTTTGCTGAAATCCTTCCGCATCCGCAAGCACTCGGTTAAAGGAACTCCCCACCATGCTAAGCTCCTGAAGGGAATATACCTCCTTCTGCACAAGCTCCGTGTGATATGTTTTCAGGCTGTCCATTACATACAGAACCGGATACAGGCTCTTCTCATGAGCCGGGCCTTTAGACTGCCCGGGTCTTTTCTGAAACTTCATTCCGTCCCCTCCTTACTCAAACACCACGCATGTCATCGACTGATTGACAAACTGGTTGTTATAATGCTCTCCATATCCCACAAGCCCCGCATGACTGCCCAATGCGCTCATATCTCTCAGGTATTCGTCCATATAGCCGCGCTCCGTAAAAAGCTTGTATCGGAACAGACAGTTCACGGAAAACACCGCCGATATCCTCGCAAAGTCGCCTCGGATTTTCTGGATCGTCTCCTTTACCACCTCCCGGTAATCTCCGAGCTGCAGCAGGATCAGCACATCCGAGTCATTGACCTGCCGGAAGCAGGCCAGCGAATTTCCGTCAACCTCCTTGATTGAAATGATACATGTATCGTCACCGTTAATTTTTCCGAAGGGATTTTGGAATGTCTGGGTCAGTATCTCCTTTTCCGTCACATGGAGAATACTCTGATACACCTGTTTTGCACTCTTTCCATTCAGAGATCCGAGAATATACCGGGCCTTATCCGTGTTGGAAGCAATAAAGCGGTAATTTCCCATCTGACGATATATGTTCTCTTTATAAGTCTTGACCCTCCCGCCATGGTTTTTCACAAGAGCGTAGGCCACTGCGTCCTCGTAAACTCTGCCGTTGGCGGAAACCTTTCCCCCGTCCCCGGTGCCTCCCACCAGAGAGATATTCCGCTTTCTCAGAGCCGTATGTATCGTAGTCAGAGCGCAGGCATCATTTCCGGAACAGAAATCAATACACACCGTGTCCTTCTGGGAGCCGTTCACAGCCGCCATATCCCTTTCCAACCGTTCAATATACTTTACAGGCACGGTGGACACCTGCTCCAGTACATCCGCTTTTGCACTGACACCGTCAAAAAAAGCTATGACACCAACACCATTCTCCACCACCTTGGTATCATAGCTCATTCCGATACACCCAATACTTGGTACCTGGGGGTACAGCGCCTCGAGCTCCTGTACATGCTTTTCAAACTGTCCGCTGTTAGACATCAGCATAATAAACTGCGGCTTACTGAGCCCGCGAACTGCATCCTCCAGATTTCCGCGCAGATTCATACCGAAAAACTGCCTCATCGAGTCTCCCTCTCTTTCTTCGCAAAATAATTTGATAACCTTCCCTATTTTACCTTATTTCATTTATAGCGTCAATAATCTTTGCGAAAATCCGGTGCTGCAGTTTTGTCGTTTTTTATCCTCTTATTTGTACAAAGCCCCATAGAAAGCGCATGCCCGGTAGTCCGCTGCCTCGACATCCTCCGTTCCGAACGCCGACCAGGCATGGGGTCTGAAAATCCTGTCCCGTGTCACGTTGTGCATGTTTACCGGTATGCGCAGCATGGATGCCAGCGTGATCAGATCCGCTCCCACATGGCCGTAAACCGTAACCCCGTGATTGGCTCCCCAGTTTGCCATCACGCTGTAAACATCCTTAAACGCCCCCTTTCCCGTCAGCCTCGGCACAAACCAGGTGGTGGGCCAGGATGGATCCGTGCGCTTGTCAATTGCCTGATGTATCTCATCCGGAAGATCCACCGTTACCCCCTCTGCAATCTGCAGAACCGGACCGATACCGTCAATCACATTGATCCGCAGCATGGTCACCGGCATCTGCGCCCTGCAGCGAAAATGGCTGGAAAATCCGCCTCCCCTGAAATACTCGTAATTTGCCCTGCACCAGTCGACCGCTTCAAGACATGACCCGATATCCTCCTGCGTCATCTCCCAGAAGGGTTTCATACAGCCTTCTCCCTGAGCATTTTTTGCGGTGCCGCTTCCGTCAAGGGCAGTCGCTCCCGAGTTGATCAGGTGGATAAATCCGTCTGCAGCCGCTCCCTCGGGCCTCCTTCCCGTCACTCTCTCGCAGGCCTCAGGGCTCCAATAGGTCCGCACGTCATGGAAGCAGGGGGCCGTATGAGTGATCAGAGTGCCCAGCAGCATCGCCGCACCGTTTAAGGTGTCGTTTTCCGTGGCAAAGGGCGTGGGGGCCTTGGGACCGTTCCAGTCAAAGGTTGACGCCATGAGAGCCTCCGTGAAGTCCGCATTGGGAAGCCAGTCCGTCCAGCTTCTCTGGCCCTGGAATCCGCCTGCAACGGCGTTCTTTCCCAGCGCCTCCTCATTCCACCCCATCTGTTCCAGCTTTTCATTGCCGTATAAAATATCCCGGATCACGATAGTCATACCGGCAATAAATTCCCAGTCCTGGTCGGGAGGAACCACCTTTGATCTGCGTATCACATCCGGCAGATCCTTTCCGGCGTTCAGGTCAAAGCCCTCCCTGCAGTTTTCCCTGATCCACGAAAGCGCCCTCTTGTACTCGGCCGGATCATAAATCTCAAGCCGGATCCGGCGCAGGATCTCCGTCATATCCACCCATTCCGTGCGGATACCGAAATATTTCTGGAACATATCCGCATTACAGCAGCTTCCCGCAATTCCCATTGCCACACCGCCCAGATTCACATAGGATTTGTTTTTCATCCATCCCACACTCACCACGCCCCTGGCAAAGCGCAGGATCTTCTCCGCCACATCCTCCGGAATGCCGTGATCATCCATATCCTGCACATCCCGGCCATAAATGGAAAAGGCGGGCAGTCCCCTCTGGGCATAAGCCGCCATGACCGCCGCAAGATAGACGGCCCCCGGTCTCTCTGTTCCGTTAAATCCCCACACGGCCTTGATGGTGCCGGGATCCATATCAAGGGTTTCCGTGCCATAGCACCAGCACGGAGTCACGCTCAGCGTCCCCGTCACGTTTTCCGCCGCAAACTGCTCCGCACACCTTGCCGCTTCCGCGCCTCCCCCGATCGTGGTATTACTGATCACGCACTGAACCCCTGTGCCGTCAGGATACCTCAGGTTGTCCTCGATCAGCCTGGCTGCCGCCTGCGCCATGGAATATGTCTGCTTTTCAAGACTCTCCCTCACGCCGCCCCATCGCCCGTCAATTACGGGCCTGATTCCGATTTTTGGATACATCATCGTTTTTCCCTCCGTTCTTTACACCAATCCGTTGACACGACCTTGTCCACATGCTACTTTATTTGTATTATATCTTGTTTTTATCCCGGAATCTTGGCTGATAAAGCAGAAAAATTATGACAATATTCACTATATGGAGAAATTTCATGAATTACGGCAGCCTTTATGAAAATAAAAAAAGAGGAACCTTCGATTTTCCCATAGAGCTTTACCGAGTGGATAGCGCATCCCCCAGATATCAGATGCCCTTTCACTGGCATCTGGAATATGAGCTGATTCTCGTGAAAAGCGGAATTTTTGAATTGTCTCTGGACGGAAGTGTCTTTGCCATGAACAGCGGAGACTGCGCCTGGATCGGAACAGGCGTGCTCCATGGCGGCACACCGGAGGAATGTATCTATGAATGTGTTGTTTTTGACCTGGCATCCCGGCTTCTTTCCGCCATGCGGCAGGAACAGAAGGGATATGAATGGACCACTCTGGGCCTCATGTGGCAGCTCATGGGCAGCCTCATAAACAGCCGGCCCCCTTCCTCCTCACCGTCCCGGGACAGGCAAAGGCTCCTTCGTCTCAAAAGCGTTCTGTCCCACATCAGGGACCACTACCAGAATACCATGTCTCTTGAGGAGCTTGCGGCCATCGCTCAGATGTCGCCCAAATACTTTTGCCGGGCCTTTTCCCAGATGACCGGACGGACCCCTGTTGAGTATCTGAATTATTACCGGATTGAGCAGGCCGGGGAGCAGCTTGTGATGACTGAAAACTCTGTGACGGAGATTGCTCTGAACTGCGGCTTTCACGATATGAGCTACTTTTCAAAAACCTTTACCAGATATAAAGGCGTATCTCCCAGGACATACCGAAAGGAGGGAGCCCGCGCCCCCTCCTGATCTCTTTGCTTTTAGCGCTCTGTGAGCAGCTTGACTATGGTGTCAATTCTTCCCTCCCGGCTGACCGCCTCCGGAATCCGGAGCGTTACCCGCTCCGGTTCCTGGGTGAACTCTATCACGGTACCGTCCAGAAGCTGCGCACTCTTAACCTTCTGTGAGATTCCGGGAAGCTCCATCCCGTCAAAGGCCGCACAGTCCAGGATATGTACATAAACACTGTCTCCCTTACAGGTACTTCCGTACACTCCGTCTACCGGCTGCCAGATACCGCCTCTGGTTCCGTAGACCGCTTCCCCGTTCTCCTCCATCCATTTTCCCAGCTCCCGCAGTACCTTCACGGCCTCCCTTGGAAAGCCGCCTTCCGGATCCGGTCCCACATTGAGGAGCAGATTGCCGTCCCTGCAGACCACATTCACCAGCATCCTTATCATGTCCTCCCCGGTCTGATAGTGATCCTCCGGACAATATCCCCATGCGCCAGAAAGAGACAGACACTTTTCCCACGGAACCGGGACGATCCCTCCCCTGGCCTCATGAGGTCCCTCATCGCACAGAAAATCCCCCCTGTAGCCGGATCTCGGCGTGACCATCATTTTCGGATTATAAGAGCGCACCATTTTGTTCAGCTTAACCGGCTCCCAGAACCAGGCCGCATCCCCATCGGTGCCCTGATGAGCCAGCCATCCGCCGTCGTACCAGAGAATCTCAACCTTTCCGAACCGGGTGCACAATTCCTCGATCTGACGGTATGCCTGCTCCTTCATCAGGGCCGCATTCCCGGGCTGCCCCTTCGGATCAAAATATCCGGGAAACCTCCAGTCCATCGGAGAATAATACAGCCCCGTGTGGATTCCCGCCCCATGACAGGCATCGGCAAAAGCCTCTACATAGTCCGCCTTGGGACCGCATTTAGCGGACGTGAAATCCTTCCAGCTGTGCCCGCTGTCCCACATGGCGAAGCCGTCATGATGACGGGTCACCATGACGGCATACCTCATCCCCGCTTCCCTGGCATATCCGATCCACTCCTTTGCTATCTCCCGCGCACTTCGGGAGGGATGAAACTCCTGCTCCGCAATCCTTCGGTATTCCTCCTGAGGAATTTTTTCATTAAAATAAGCCCACTCCCCCTTTCCGATCACGGAATAGACACCCCAGTGGATAAAAAGTCCCAGCTTGGCATCTCTCCACCATTTAATGTCCTCCTCGGTCAGGTGCAGCGACGGATCATCCACCCCGTCGTTCATTCCCTTAAAATTCACATTGGAGTGAAGCTGTCCCTTTAACATGGACGCAAGCTCCGCTCCCTGCATTTTATATTCTCCCATCAGCTCTCTCCTTCATTTTTCAATAGGTTTTTATCCTTGTACAAAAAACATTATAAAGCAAGCTCTCTCCTTTTACCACTGAAATCTGCAGGTGGCCGCAAAACAGCAAGCTGCTGAAATCTAACAGAGCCGGCAACCTGCAAACACTCCCGCAAGGTCACCGGCTCCGCCGTCATCGCTGTTTTCTTTTCAAAAAATCAATATTCTTACTTTACTGCGCCCCGGCAAGAATCTCGTCATACTGCGCCTTCAAATCCGGATAAGATGCGTTTGCATATTCCTCAAGCGTACCCATTCCGATCTGCTCCGCCTGTTCGAGCATTGCGTTAAACGCCGCCTCGCAGGCCTCCTCTGACTCCGCCATATAAATATTGGTATTCTGATTCTTTACCATTTCATCAAGCTTGGTATTGGTATTTGACTCGTCCGAATCTGTCTCAAACCGGATCATCCCTACCACGGGGTTCCTTTCCATGTGCGCCGTCAGATTTTTCCGGTCCTGCGCCGTCTGGGAATCGGAATTCGCCTCCGCAATGCTGGTAACGATGGCATTGTGAACCAGCCATCCCCAGTATTTCAGACCCCTGGGCTGAAGCACATTGTTGTCGCCCTGGAAATCATAATTGAAGGTGGGATATCCGTCCGCATCCACAGTATAATCCTCTCCCTCGATTCCCCACATGAGAAGCTTCATCCCTTCCTCGCCGTAAGCATAGGCCAGAAGCCTGTAGGCAGCCTCCACATCCTCGCAGGAGCGTGTGATATAAAGTCCCCGGCCGCCGCAGCCAAAGTCATAGGACTTTGCATTATCGCTGAGCTCATCTGTTACCAGAGAGAAGGTAAAATCGTCTCCGTTTACGCCGATGGCCGTGTTATAATTATCCGCATGGTTGTCATATCCAAAGTTTGCGAACACCGTGCCGCCCACACAGATCTCCTTGGTGTCATCCTCCGACTGGTAAGCGAAATTCTCCGCCGTCAGATATCCCTTCCGGTACCATTCATTCACCTTCTTATAATAATCAAGCAGTCCGTCCTGGCGCAGCCACCATTTCAGCGTCCCGTCCTCAGCCTCGTAATAACCGCCGTTTTTCAGACCCATCTGCTGCATCAGCCAGTTAAACTTATGAGCGCTGTTGAAGGAACATACCGTGTAGTCCGGATAAGCCTGCTGCACCTTCTCAAACGCCGCATCAAGATCGTCCAGCGTGTTGAAGGTGATGCCGAGCTCCTGTGCAATATCCGAGCGGTACATGAATCCGGGTCCCTCCGCCAGAATCTTGTCATACTCCTCATAGGCAGGCGCAGGAGAAAATCCGCATCCGATCGTATAGTAATGACCGTCCGAGGCCTGATTGACAAACTGATAGACCGGATCCACCTCAAAATCCACATCAGGGTACTCCTCATGGAGCTCGTCCAAGGCATAGCACACCTGGGAATCCGCCAGATATTGATACCGATAGGAACAGACAATATCCGTCATATCCCCTGATGCCACCATAAGGGCAAGCTGATTTTCGTCCGCAGCCCGGATCACCTCCACATTAACGCCTAATCTCTTCTCAAATTCCTCGGGCACCGCTCCCTCCCATTTGTCATAGGGCCACCATGTCTCGTCCACGAAGATTGTCAGCGTGGGCGCATCGCCCGCATCCGCAGTTCCGTCAGAATCTGCCTTTTCCGAGGTGTCCTGCGCTTTAGCGGAATCGTCCGCCGCCGTATCCTCCTTTGCCTCATCCCCCGATGCGGCGCTGCCACCCGCATCATTCTGACCTGCACCGGAATCCGGGCTCTTACCGCCGCAGGCAGATGCTGCAAGTACCATGGCAAGCGCCAGCAAAACAGCCGTTACCTTTTTCATTTTCATACCTTTTCCTCCTGTTTTAACATTTTATATAGTTGAAACCGGATTTTCTTCCGGCAAACTACCGCAAAAGCTATTCTTTATTCCTTCACCGCGCCGATCATCATCCCCTGAACGAAATACTTCTGCAGGAAGGGGTAGACACACATGATGGGAAGCATGGATACCGCCATGGCCGTGGCCTGGACTGTAAAGGAGGTCTGAGTGTTGGCCTGGGAAAGCTGGCCTGCCGCCTCCGTGTTCGCAGTCGCAATATTCTGATTGATCACCGTCATCATCTTATATGCCAGCGTATGAAGCTTCGCATCCCTCACATAATAAGCGGAATCCAGCCAGCTGTTCCACTGCCCTACCGCCGAGAACAGGGCAAGGGTTGCCAGAAACGGTTTGGAGACGGGAAGCACCACCCTTGTAAGAACCTTGATCTCCCTGGCCCCGTCTATCTTCGCCGCCTCAATCATGGACTCCGGTATGGCCGCGAAAAAGTTGATTCCTGTCATGACAAAGAACGCATCCACCATTCCCGGGATCACATACACCCAGAAGCTGTTGAGCAGTCCCAGATTTCTCAGCAGCACGTAAAAGGGGATCAGCCCTCCCGAAAAGTACATGGTAAACACCACCAGAAACCGATAGCCCTTCTTGAACATCAGATTATTCCTGGACAGGGCATAGCTGAACATACTGGTAAAGCCAACCCGCATAGCCGTCCCCACCAGCGTCCTTGCCAGGGAGACAAGAAATGCATGCCGCCAGTCACCGTCTTCCAGAAACAGCTTATAATTCCCCAGGGTGAATTTTCTCGGCCAGAGATAAACCCCGCCCTTCATCAGATCCAGTCCGTCGTTAAACGAGCAGACTATCGTATAATAAAACGGATACAGGGTCACGATCCCCACCAGTCCCAGAAGAATATAAACAACAAGATCCACTGCCATGTCTTCACTGAATTTCCTTTTCATGATTCGCCCTCCCTAGAACAAGCCTTCGCCGGATATCTTTTTCGCAACACGGTTACTGATGATCACCAGCACGATGGAAATAAGAGACTGCACCAGATCCACCGCAGTCGCATAGGAAAAGCGTCCCTGGGCCATCCCCATCTTAAAGGCATAGGTCTGAATAATCTCCGACGTGGCGTTGTTTACCGTATTGCCCATGAGGAACGACTGCTCAAAGTTGGACCCCACCATGCCGCCGCCCAGAAAGCTTCCGATGGACAGGATCAGCACCGTGACAATGGACCCCTTAATTCCCGGCAGCGTGATGTGCCAGATCCGTCTCAGCCGTCCCGCCCCGTCTATGCTGGCCGCCTCATACAGCGTGCTGTCGATCCCCGAGATGGCCGCCAGAAAAATAATCGCCCACCAGCCCGAGCTCTTCCACACGGAAAGCACCACTGCCGTCCCCCAGAAGCGGCCGGGATCAGTCAGAAACGGAATTCCCTTCTCCAATATCCCCAGCTTAACGAGAAGCTGGTTGATGGCCCCGCTGTTCTGAGCCAGAAGCGCATTACTGATACCGTAAACCAGCACCCAGGATACAAAATTCGGCAGATAGCTGGCCGTCTGAATCAGCCTCTTAAAGGGCCTGCTGCGGCATTCCGATATGAGGATCGCCAGCAGAATGGGAATGGGAAAGGCGAATACCATCTTCAGCGTGCTCAGCGCAATGGTATTTCGAAGAAGCTCCGTAAACCGGTAATCGGTAAAAAACTCCGTAAAATACTTAAGCCCTATCCATTCACTGCTGAAAATCCCCTGTACGCCCGAAGTGAGCTTATAGGCCTTAAACGCGATAATGATCCCGAACATGGGGAGGATGGAAAACACAAGAAGATACGCTACCCCGGCAAGAGCCAGAGCCTGAAGCTCGATCTGTCTCCCAAATCTGCGAAATCCTTTCCTTATGTCCGCCTTTCTTTTCATCATTTGGTATACCCCTCTCTGTTGTTTTTCGAATGTTTATTTTATTGTAACATTACTCATATTCCTTGAAACACAACATATTTTTTGTGGAACATATACATTTTTTTCCTCTTCCTTTCTCCTGTGCTCTTTCTTTGGGTCCTGTGAATTATTTTTTGCTTTTTACAGTTTTCCCCGCCCCTTCCATGCCCCGCGTCCAAAAAAAGTGCACAAATCCAAAAAATTTACACATCCGTTAACAGCTTCCTTCCTTGTCTTTTTCCGCTGATTCAAGGATAATAATAGAAAGTATACAGGAAAGGAATCCGGCACTATGTTTGTTCGCATCACCAAGCTTCAGACCCGTTTTTTCATCTGCTATCTGCTGGCGATTTTCATTCCCATCCTGCTCCTTAGCAGCATAATTTATTACTACCACAGCAATCAGCGGACCAGAGAATATTTGAGTGAAAAGGAAAATTCCCTGATCGTTGAACAGAATTATCTGAATAACCAGCTGGAAAGCTCGAGAAATTACTACAACCAGTTAAAGTCCAACTATGAGCTCCTGAAGCTTCTCAAAGGCTTTTATCCTACGGAGTGCGAGATCGTCTACGCCTATAACAGCCAGCTTTACGCCCTGATCACCGGCATCTTTCACTATGATCAGAATCTGCGGGGCATTTCTATTTATTCCGATAACCGGAAGGCTTCCGAAATCCTGCGCTTTTTTGAGCCCCTGTCGGACCTCCCCCTTTCCGACAATTCCTCTCCCGCACTGATCGACGGCTTCTGGACCGCCGACGAGGAAACCGGAGATCCCTCCTTTTCCTTCTACATTGGCTTTACCACGGCTCCCATGAGCGCCTTTCCGGGGATTGCACGGCTGAACTATAACAGCAATATCTTTGATGCCTATGCCAGGGAGAATCCGGATTCCGCCGTCTACATCTACCTGAACGAGAAGCTCCTGTACCAGTACAACTCCACCCCGGCAGCCACCCGCTATCTGGAGCAGTACCGGGATTATATTCTTCCTGAAAAAAACGGAGCCGCCACCCGCATCATTCCGGATGCGGACAGCCGCCTCGTGACCAGCAGCATGGAGCTGGAAAACGGAGTCTTCTGGGTGATCAAGATTACACCGGAGGAGGGAACTATTTTTTCATACCGCCCCTTCCTTTTAAGCCTCCTTGTCACCGTCCTTGTCATGGTAAGCGCCAGCATCCTCATGTTCCTTTTAATCCTGCGGCCCTTCCAGAATATTGTCCGGCTCTCCGAGCACATGAACAGCCAGCGCAACCACACTCTTACCCTATATGAGAAACCAGTCTCCAAGGACGAAACCGGAGATCTGATCTGCGCCTTCAATCAGATGGCGGAGAGGATCAACGATCTCTCTTCCAGCCTCTTAAACAGTGAAATCCAGTTAAAAAACGCACAGATCGAGGCTTTACAGTCGCAGCTGAATCCTCACTTCTTTTACGGCACCCTGGAAAGCATCCGTATGATCGCAGAGGCGGACAGGCAGGAGCTGATTGCGGACATCGCCTTCTCCTTCGGGAATCTGATGCGCTACAGCCTCTCCCGGGAGTATCTGGCCCCTGTCAGCAAAGAGCTTGACATGACCCGCCAGTATGTCTCCATTCAGGAAAAGCGTCTGGTGAATCGTTTTGATATCCGTTGGGAAACCTGCGCCGTGGACGAAAAATGGCGCTGTCCCAAGTTTGTCCTGTTCAGTATGGTGGAAAATGTGTTTTCCCACAACGTGAGCAAATGCAGAAGCTTTATCCACGTCACGGTGCGGATACAGGAGGAAAATGACGATCTGACCTTTGTCGTGACCAACACGGGCCCCGGCGTTCCCGGGGAACGTCTGAAAGAATTGCAGTATCTTCTGGAACATCCCCAGGAGAGAGGTTCCTTAAAGAGTGAAAATAACGGCCGCAGCATTTTCAATATCAGCGACCGGCTGAAGCTGTTTTACGGCGAAGGCTACCGTTTCACCATTGAGAGTACGGAAAATGCGCTTACCACCTGCACGGTCCGTATCCACAAGCATTTCATTCATTTTTTGGAGTAAAAAAGGAGAAGCCCATGAAGCTGAAAGTATTGCTGGTTGATGATGAATATATTGTCCTGAAGGGACTGGAAATCATGCTGGAGAGCCAGACGGAAACGGATCTTGAAATCGTAAGCGCCATGGATGCCGTGGACGCTATGGATAAAATTTCCGGCTGGTATCCGGATGTGATCATTGCGGACATCAACATGCCTGAAATCGACGGTCTCTCCATGCTGGAACAGATTTCCGCAAGGCTCCCCCTGTGCCGCTTCATTATCGCAAGCGGCCACGAGGATCAGGAATATCTCATGCGCACCCTGAAGCTCCATGTGGCGGATTATCTCACAAAGCCCATTGACAAGGCCTATCTGATCAGACGTCTTAAGGAAATATCCTGCGACCTGCAGGCTCAGAACCGTCATGTCCTGCTGCTGATCCGCATGATGCTCTTTCAGGGAAATCATTCCCCTGTCCAGGAAATTACACTGGAAAAAATCCGCCGGCTGTTTCCCTCGCCGGGCTTTGCCCTGTGTACCGTTCCCCTTTCCCTGGGGGAGGCGCAGGCAAAGCAGGCCAGGATCACGGCCTATTTTGAATCCTGCCATATTTTCGCTCAGAATAATTGGAGCGTTTTCCTTCTGAATTATTCCGCCAGAATCGGAAAGGAAGAAATCAGCGGTATTTTCCGGGAAATACTGCCCGGCATATCCTGCGGCATTTCACTCTTTTGGGCAGATACCGAGACCTGGTCTCCTCTTCCGGAGCTGTCCGTCCATCTGCAGGCGGCTCTCTGCGGACAGATCCTCTCCCTGCTGCCTGCGGATCCCGCACTCAAGGAAAAGACCGCCTCCAGAATAGCCCTGCGCACTCTGCTGCCCGCCATCCGGGTGCTGATGTTCGAGGACTCCATTTCAGACTATCTGAACGATGCCTGTGACCCTGATGTGGATCCGTCTGAAAATTTCCTGCTGATTTTCGCCGAATCCCTCTCGGCCTATACCCTGACAGCCGGTATCGCCCTTCCCACCGAAACGATCCTGCAGCTCTATCATTCCCAGTCCGGTTGTGAAGGTGACAACCGCTCCTTTGCCGCCTTTCTGGAGAAAACTCTGAACTTCTGGTATGATTCCATCACTCCCACGGAGCACGCCAGCTATTCCTCCAAGATCGCCAGTGCCTGCGAGTACATGAATTCCCGTTACGCCGAGGATATTTCTCTGGAGCAGACCGCCGAATCCGTCTCCATCAATCCCAGCTATCTGAGCTACATCTTTAAAAAGGAGACCGGAATCACCTTTCTGCAGTACCTGACTAACATCCGCCTGCAGAAGGCCTGTGAGCTGATGCGAAAGGAGCCGGGACTGTCCCTGGATGCGGTGAGTGCGGCTACTGGCTATCATTCCGCCTCCTACTTTCACAAAATCTTCCGGGGAAAATTCGGCATGAGCCCCAGGCAATGGCTGCAGAGGGAACGAAAAGACGAGGGGTGAAGGCTGCCGGATCTGTTTTATATCCTATTCCTTTCCCCGTACCCTTTTACGATAGCTTCCCGGAGTTTCCTGATAGATCTTCTGAAAGGCGGCGTTAAATACCCGGATGTCTCCAAAGCCCACCTTCTGTGCGATCTCATAGGTTTTCATATCCGCATTAAGCAGCATGGGCAGGGCATTTTCAATTCGGATACGGTTTACATAATCTTTAAAATTTTCTCCGCCAGCACATTAAGCGAAAGGTTTTCCATATAGTGTCTGTCAATATATTCCTTCGGCTTCTCCACAAAACGGACCGCCGTGCAGAAATAGAAGCAGGCATCCTCCTTCTTTCCCTCCGAAAGGCGGA
>CAJUIO010000031.1:0-1056 GCA_910586025.1 uncultured Lachnospiraceae bacterium | reverse complement strand
ACCGCCGTGCAGAAATAGAAGCAGGCATCCTCCTTCTTTCCCTCCGAAAGGCGGAGCACCAGCCTTCCATAGCTTCTTCCGGCTTCCCGCATCTGTTCCTTATTCTGTCCCACAATGGCATCGTAAAGCCTTTGACGCAGCTCCTCCAGCATATCGGAATCCACTCTTCCGGCAAAGACTCTCTCATGCAGATCGATCACAGGAACCGTCATTTTATCCGCAAAGAACAGATAAACGCCCCTTTGAAGGCAGTTCTCAAACATGGCCGGGATCTCGCTCATGGAAAACACCATGTCTCCCATGACAAAGAAGGTGGTATGTCCCGTGGCTTTCAGAGACTTAGCCCAGACCGTTTCCACCTCCCTGCGTATTTCCTCCTGCTCCATTCCTTTCAGAACCATGACAATCTTGTCATTTTTCTGGAATACGATTCCCATGCCTGTTTCGCCCAGATATTCTTCCAGAAAACTGAACAGGGAAAAATGAATCAGCTTTTTAATCTGTTCATTATCCGTCATATTATAGACAATATCCGCATAAACCGGCACATATCCCGTATCCTCATTTTGAATCAGAAGCTCATAGTTAATTGTGCCGTCCCGCTCTTCCTTTTCGGGGAGCCGCCCTGCTTCCTTTTCCCCTCTGACCCGGAAGATCGCTTTCTCGATGGCCCGGAGAAGCTCCTCCCTGATCACAGGCTTTAATAAATATTCCACGGCTCCGTATTTCAGCGCAGCCTTGGCATACTCGAAATCCTGAAAACCGCTGATAAATATGACCGAGGCCTGGTTTCCCATGGCACGGCACTCCTTCAGAATCTCCACACCCGACATTCCCGGCATGGAAATATCCAAAAGAGCGATGTCCGGCTTATCCCTCACTATGGCCTCCAGCGCCCCGCGTCCGTCCTCATACTCTCCTACGATCTCGATTCCCATCATGTTCCAGTCCAGCAGCCTGCGGATTCCCCTTATAATTACCGGCTCATCATCCGCCAATATCATACGAATCATCTTCATCCCCGTCCTTTTCCACCGTCTTCTGCAGAGGAAGCAG
>CAJUIO010000030.1 GCA_910586025.1 uncultured Lachnospiraceae bacterium | reverse complement strand
CTTTTCTATATATGAAAAAAAATACCCGTATGCCGGGTATTCTTTACCATTTATCGTATATGGCTGATAAATGTCGAAGCTTCCCGAATATCGCAAAAGGAGTCGGTCAAGATATTCAGCCGTTTTCATTAATATTACCCCTTTTTAAAAAAACTATTAATTAAAATTTAAAAAACTTAAATTTATATAAACTTGCTTGAGAATGATAATATCATGAAAGCTTTTATATTTCAACTTTTTTTTGTAAAAAGGTAAAATAAATCAAGTTGTATCTATGCATAAATATGCAAACAGCCACTTGGCTCGTTGCATGCGGGAATAAAAAGTTATTTAAGCGTATGCAGAAGCCTCTGAAAATATTCCGGCAGGGGCGCATCCGTCTCGATATATTCACCGGTTTGCGGATGACAGAAACCAAGTATTTTGGCATGAAGAGTCTGTCCCTCCAGCAAAAAGGAGGATCTGGCACCGCCATACAGGTCATCTCCCAGCAGCGGATGCCCTATATGCGCCATATGCACTCTGATCTGATGAGTCCTTCCCGTTTCCAGCTCACATTCCACATACGTGTATTTCTCAAAGCGCTGCAGCACCCTGTAATGTGTGACAGCCTCCTTGCCTCCCGCAAAAACCACCGCCATCTTTTTGCGGTCGTTCGGATGTCTTCCGATCAGAGTATGGACACTTCCCTGCTCCTGCCCGAGGTTCCCGCAGACAATGGCATGATACCGCCTCACAATACTGTGCTCCTTCAGCTGTGCGGCAATGGACGCATGGGCGGGGTCGTTTTTGCAGGCAATTATGGAGCCCGTGGTATCCTTGTCAATCCGGTGCACGATTCCCGGCCGCAGAACGCCGTTGATGCCGCTCAGGTTTCCCCTGCAATGAAAAAGCAAGGCATTGACCAGTGTATGACTGTAATGCCCCGCCGCCGGATGAACCACCATTCCCTTGGGTTTATTTATCACGATAACATCCTTATCCTCGTACAGAACAGAAAGAGGAATCTCCTCCGGTTCAATATCGGGAGTGACCTTGGACGGAAGAAAAATCCGGATCAGATCCTCCTGCTTCACTCTGTAGCTTACCTTGACCTGCCCGCCGTTCAGAGTCACCCTCCCCTCCGAGAAAAGCTTCTGAAGATAAGAGCGCGACAGGGAATCCATAAGCGCATTCAGGTATTTGTCGATCCTCTCCCCTTCCGCTTCCTCCGATACCTTGAAATTATATTCCTTTAATCCCTCTTCCATATAAGAAACCCAAAGTCCTCCTCTTTATATAGAAACAACACTGAAATGGCAAACAGCGCAGTCGCCACTGTGACATAAATATCCGCCACATTGAATACCGGAAAATCAATCAGAGAAAAATAAATGAAATCCACCACATAGCCAAGACGCAGGCGATCCGCCATATTTCCCATAGCGCCGGAGGCAATACAGATCAGCAGAAGGTGGAGACGCACATATTTCCTCTCACCCGGCGCCCTCAGCAGCACATAGAGAATCACAGCCAGAAAAACACATGCGATCACAACAAAAAACAATTTCTGATCCTGTAGAATCCCAAAAGCCGCACCCTTGTTTTCCAGATAGCTGAGCTCCAGGATACCGTCTATCAGCACAAAGGAGGGCTGATCCTTCAACCTGATAACAGCCAGCTTCTTGGTAATCTGGTCAGCCGCTATGAGGAGCGCAAGAAGCAGTACGTCCATGCACAGAAGCTTTTTTTTGAATTTATCCATATTTACCTATTCCCCGTCTTCCACATAAAGAATTTCACTGACAGCCCCGAGAATATCCTCATCCGTCACATTCAAATCAATCAGCGCCTTACCCACCTTCTTCAGCAGGACAAATTTAATGGTTCCGCCCTCCATCTTTTTGTCCGATTTCGTGAGAGCCAGTATTTCATTCGGATCAATGTCCTCCAAAGAGATCGGGAGGTTAAAGGGGACGAACATATCACGGATCTCATAGTATTCCTCCATGGAAAGCCATTCATGCTTCCAGGATATATAAGCGGCGGCCACGCAGCCAAGAGCCACGCACTCCCCGTGAGTCATTGTAAAATTCTTCGCTTTCTCAATGGCATGTCCTATGGTGTGTCCAAAGTTCAGCAGAGCGCGATCCCCCTTTTCCGTGGGATCCTTTTCCACCACCAGCTTTTTGATGTTACAGCTTCGCATTACCATTTCCAGCAGAGTTCCCACGTCTCTGTCGCAGATCTCATACATGTTTTCCAGCAGCCACTCGTAAAAACTGCCGTCTTTGATCAGGCCATGCTTCATCACCTCGGCAAATCCGCTGTAAAACTGCCTGTCGTCCAAAGTCTTAAGGGCGGAAATATTCATATAGACCAGCCTTGGCATATAAAAAGCGCCTGCCATGTTCTTATACCCGTCAAAGTCCACGCCTGTTTTTCCGCCGATGCTGGAATCCGCCTGGGCGAGAAGCGTGGTGGGAATCTGAACGAAATCAATTCCCCGCAGATAAGTGGCCGCCGCAAATCCCGTGACATCTCCCACGACACCGCCTCCAAGGGCGATCAGAAGATCCTTCCGGTCGAACCTCTCTTCAATGAGAAATTTATAGATCTCTCTCACCGTATCAAGGGTTTTGCTTTCCTCTCCCGCCTTAAAAGAATACAGGACACATTTTGCACAGGCTCCCTCAAGCAGCTCCATCACTGCCCCGCCAAAGAGTCCCTCCACATGAGAATCCGTGACGACACAGACTTTTCTCTTCCTGATATCAAGCCGGTCGAATTCAGCGGGCAAATCCTCAAAGGATTCCGAAAATACAATATCATAGCATGGTTTTTTTTCATAGTTGATGGTAAGTCTCTCTGACATAAATCCTTATCCTCCAAAATAATTCTGTTTATTGTAAAGCTTCCTGCCGAAGCAGGAAGCTTTACAATCCGTTATTGATCGGTACATCGAAGGAACCCGATAAAATCTCCTGAAAATCTCCGGATATATCCACGATAGCCGGCGTTATAATAAATATGTAATGCGATATCTTCTGCAGATTGCCGCTGATGGCGAAGCAGGAACCTGATGTGAAATCTATGATTCTCTGTGCCACATCAACGTCCAGTCCTTCCAGATTGAGAACCACCGTCCGGTTTGCCAGAAGCGTCTCTGTTATTTCTCTTGCATCCTCAATAGAAGTGGGCTTGATGACACATACCTCCATACCGTTGCCAGACTTCTTTATCTGCCGCATGGGGGTTATTTTAGGTGTTGCTTTTTTTACAGGAGTTCTATCCTCGTCCTGATCCGGAGATGCCTCCTTGATCTGAGGAAGTTTCTTTGGTTTCTCTTCTACATATTCATCTTCATAATATTCATCGTCGTAAAACTCTTCGTCCTCTCCGTTCAGCTTCATGTAATTGAGAAATTTATCCATAACTCCCATTATAAGCACTCCTTGTCTATATTACATATTCTCTTTCACCGAATATACCAGTGCCGATACGCACAAAAGCAGCACCCTCTTCGATTGCTACAGCATAATCCCCCGTCATGCCCATAGACAGAACATCCATATTAACATTATCAATGTTTTTCTCAGCGATGTCAACAGATAATTGTTTCAGCCTTGTAAAATACTGACGATTATCCTCCGGATTGTCAGTATATGGCGCTATCGTCATCAGTCCTCTGATCAGGATTCCGGGAAGAGCTGCCATATCCCGAATAATTGTCTCCGCCTCTTCGGGAGCAATACCAAATTTTGTCTCCTCTCCCGCAACGTTCACCTCGATGAGCACGGACACAACAATATTTTTCTTTTCCGCCTGCCTGCTGATCTCCTGCGCAAGCTTCAGGGAATCCACGCTGTGAATCAGATATACTTTGTCCACAATATATTTTACCTTATTCGTCTGCAGATGTCCGATCATATGCCAGTGAATGTCCTTTGGCATTTCTTCATATTTAGAGACAAGCTCCTGAACTTTGTTTTCCCCGAAATGCCGGCAGCCCGCCTCATAGGCTTCTCTCAGCATAAACACAGGCTTTGTCTTGCTTACGGCGATCAAAGTCACATCCTCCGGCTTCCTTTTTGACCTTATGCAGGAATCCCCGATTATTTTTTTTACTTTCTGAATATTTTCTTTAATCATAGAACAGCCTTTCTATTCATTAAGAACCTCATTATCCACCACGGAGGAAGCGTCCAGCGCTATGTAGTCATAAACGGCGAGGCCGTACTGTGTGTTGGGCTTTACGATGGAATATTCATCATTATCATAAAGAATATTGATCTGCTTGAAATCCGCATAGCCCTTATTGACATTGTATACGCCTTTCAGCGAGCCTCTTTTGCTGATGACCTCCGTCTCCTGACTCTCCGGCTTGATGATATAATCTCCGATCCTCAGCTGGGAATCATCCAGATAGCATTCTGTCTGTGTCTCTCCGTAAACAGTGGTTTCCACAAATTCGGAGGTTTTCTCCCCCTCCTCCGTGTAGGCCTCCCGTATCACTCCGGGATTTCCGGACCTGCCTCCGGTAGTCATATATTCCTTCGGCACAATGAAGAACTCCTTTTCCACGATTGCGGAATTCGGGATCTTCAGTCCGCTCTCCTCCTCCGTAATCAGCTCGATATCAATAAAACGCTCGGTACAGAAGGTTATCATGGAATTCGTGAAGGTGAGCTTCACAAAGGTGTCTCCATCAGGGTTCGTGTACTGACTGACCTGTCCCCAGGACATATCCTGATTCCGCAGAAATTTTACCTTCACATATTCCAGGTCTGCCAGCTCCTGCGCTTTATCTGCATCCACATGAATCACGATAGACCAGTCCTCATCCTTGGACAGCTTGTAAACGGGTTCTCCGGCCGTGATCAGTTCGTTGCTGATAAGCTGTTTCTTTTCATATGCCTTTGTATCAAAGAGCTCCTTTGTGAACTGATCCAGAGTCAGCTCCTCGTAACCGTCCACGGAATAGATCACGATTCCTGTATCTGGCGCACGGCAGAAGGAAATCAGATCGGCAAGGCCCGCACTGTTGATCTTGTCCACGTTTTCAAGGATATTGGCATTTGCAAGCTTGAGCACGGTTCCCTTTACATTGTACTTAAAATCATACAGCTGGGAAAAATTCTCGGGGCTGAAGCCGGAGACAAATCCAAGGATCTCCGACTTTAGCTCGTGAAGATCCTCGGAAGAAAGCGTGTTCTCCCCGGCGTTCTCGGAGTTCAGGTACTCGGAAAGACGGCCTGACTCATCCAGCGTGTAAACCAGATTGTTCACCCCGACCCTCTCCCCCTCCCTGGCATAATAGTTGATATACCCGGCCTGCTGTGCCGTCACAATCTCCTCGTTGCGCAGAGCGATCCCCTGATAGAGATTGTTGGAGGAGAGCGATCCCGCCTTCACCTCATAGGGCACAATATGCTTCTGATTGAAATAGCTGATAATGCAGATAATAATATATACAAACATAGCCGCAAAAATAACCATACCGATATTAATATTGAGCGGCTTGCGGTATTTTACTATTTTGTTATCACTGTTATTACTCAACGTAACGCTCCTTACCCTTTAGAACAGCCTTGCCCGTGTGCATACAAAAACCCCAGATGCTTCTCCGGGGTTTTATGTATAAGTAAAATATACTGTGCTTCTTATAAAGAAACTATAACTTTCTCTCTCAATGATTCCGGCAAATCCCCTTCATCCTGCGATACACTCAATACAAAATCTACTCCAAACTTATTGCTGATAACCTCCAGCTTGTTAATAATAGGCTCAATATCGTTATTCTCAACACACGCAATCTTCAAAAAGCTGTCAAAGTACATCTGCTGCAGATCGTGATCCTGCGAGATAATTCCACAGGTAAAACCGATGAACTCGTCCGCGTCCGAAATCAGATAAGACGGAACGTCGATCAGTCTGATTTTATTGTTCAACTCATACATATGCTTCGTACTCTTATCCAGATAAACAATATTTCCGGATACCTTCTGTACTTCAGTATTTACTTTATCTAATAAATGCTTCGTTTTTCCCTTTCCTTTTCTTCCTACAATTAATTGAACCATTGGTTATCCCTCCTGAAGTATATTCGCTTTGTATAGCCTGATTTTATTATAAGATATTACGTATTAAAAAACAACTGTTAATTGTTTATTTCATTCAATAATTCTGTCATCTGCAGATAGAGCGCATCCCTGGTCTCCGCCTTAAGTATCACCGATATGTAGGGATTGCCTGCCGTGTCCCTGGCAAGCAGAACCAGACAGTTTCTCGCCGCACTGGTCGTCCCCGTTTTGCCGCCCATCACAGTGACTCCCGCAGGAGCCTCCGTTCCCGAAAGATAAGCGTTGGTGCTCTTTACCGAAAGCTCCTTGGGACTGCCGTTCCTGTCATTGTATACCGTGGTGTATTCCGCCATACGGATAATTTCATTGAACATGTCGTATTTGACCGCTTCGTTCATGATCAGATAAATGTCGTAGACCGTGGTATAGTGCTCCTCGTCAGACAACCCGTGAGGATTCACGAAATGCGTATTGGTGGCACCAAGCTGGAGGGCCTCCTCGTTCATCATCTCCGAAAACCCTTCTATGGAGCCCGCAATCCCCTCCGCTATCATAACCGCGGCATCATTGGCGGAATTGATCAGCAGCACATGAAGCGCCTGGGCCAGCGTCATCTGATCGCCCTCCCGGAGGCCGCAGGTAGTCGCCCCCGATTCCAGATTGGTGACGTTGGCCGATGCGGTAAGCAGAGTATCTGCCGAGCTGTGCTTAAGCGCCACAAGAGCCGTCATAATCTTGGTAAGGCTGGCAGGATACATCCTCTCATGGATATCTCTTCCGTATAAAATTCTTTTTTGATTCAAATCAAACAACCCGGCCCCTGACCCCTCTGAGAGTTCGACAGCGCCGGCGTTCACATCCGAGGAAGAAACGCACAGATCCACGGCAAAGGCTTCCGCCATCCGCCCTTCTTCCTGTATATCCACGATCCGGAACGCACTTACATCCGGATTAACCGTATAGGGCATTTCGTACTGCGCCCGCCCGCAGCCGGCCGCAAAAAGAAGCCCTGAAAACAGGGTTAATACAATGCCTCTTTTCAAACGACTTATCTTACTTGTAATTCTCACGCCACTCCAAATCTCCTCTGTCTAAGGACTTGATCAGCAATTCGGCGGTCGCCAGATTCGTTGCCAGCGGAATATTGTAAACATCGCAGAACTTAACCACATTGTTTACATCCGGTTCATGACGCTTTTGAGTCAGCGGATCCCGAAGGAAAATCACAAGATCCAGCTGATTATGTTCGATCTGGGCGCATAACTGCTGTTCCCCGCCAAGATGTCCGGCAAGATACTTGTGAATACTTAAGTTTGTCATCTCCTCCACCAGCCGTCCTGTCGTACCTGTCGCATAAAGTTCATTTTTGCTTAATATCCCGCGATATGCGATACAAAAGTTCTGCATAAGTTTTTTCTTTGCATCATGTGCAATTAATGCGATATTCATATCGTATAACAACCCCTTCCTATTCTGTAACCCCTATTCTGTCACATTATTTTCTGTCTAAGCATAGTATACACTATTTTTGTCCGCAATGCACTATTTTTGTTTACATTGTAACCCTACATTTAAAACAAATCCGACTCCGATGAAAGAGCTTACCAGGGAAGTCAGTCCATAGCTCAAAAACGGCAAGGGAAGTCCCGTGTTAGGGAGCAGATAAGTGACTACGCCGATGTTGATAAAGCCCTGAAAACCAAGCTGTGCACCAACACCGGCCGCTATGATCGTTCCCGCAATATCCTTTGCCCTTCTGGCGGTCAGAAAGCATTCCGCCGAGATAAAGAAAAGCAGAAGCACCACCGTGCATGCGCCATAGAATCCAAACTCTTCCCCTATGACCGCAAAGATAAAATCCGTCTGCTGTTCGGCAATAAAATTTGCATTCTTCACGGAACTGATCTGGTTATTCCTGTAGCCCTTTCCGGTAAGCTGGCCGGAGCCGATCGCCATGATCGAATATTCCTGCTGATATCCCAGCGTTGCCGCATACTCCTCCTTGTTAAAGAATGCGATGATCCTGTTTCCCTGATAAGATACCTTGTCCTGAAAAATCTTCTGATCCGGCTGAAGGATCAGGGTGATCATGATGACGGCCGCCGGGATAAACACCGCAAGAACCCCCGCTATGATCTTCCAGCTGATTCCTCCCACGAACATTATCGTACAAAAGATCAGGCAGATGATGATCGTGGTGGAGAGATCCGGCTGATAAGCGACCAGCGCCGCAGGAGCCGCGAATAAAATCACGCTCAGGGCAATATACTGAAATGTATTCAGCTTTTCCTGATGCCTTAAAATAAACTGTGCAAAAAAAAGGATCAGAAAAATTTTGGCGATCTCAGACGGCTGGAACCGGACGCCGCCAAGCTCCAGCCATCTCTGTGCAACGCCCTTGTTATCGCCCATAACAATAACAAGCACGAGCAGCACAAGATTAAACAGATAGATCAGCCAGTAGAGCTTCAGAATAACCGAGTAGTCAAACAGCGATATCACCACCATCAGGAACACGCCGAAGGCAAAGCCCGCAAGCTGCTTTGACTGCAGGGCCTCCTCTGCGCTGCCTATTGCGATGATACCGATCGTCGCTAAAGCAAGCACCATAAAAACAAGTTTAAAATTGTAATTCCGTATCCTATACTGCTTTAACATAGCCAACCTTTCCTACATCATTTGTTATGTAAATCCAAAATGGGGATATTGGCATACAGAGTGGGAGTCTTGGAATCATGCCCTTTTATTCCGGTTTTACTGATCTGGATCTCCATGCTCTGTGTGTCAATCTTCATATATTTGGATATTACTTTCGCAATATCCGTCTTTATCATTTCCATCATTTCGGGCGAGCAGTTTACACGGTCCGAAATAAGCAGGATCTTAAGACGGTCTTTTGCAATTTCCCTGGATTTTCTTCTGCTGAAAAAATGCTTGATTCCCATAACCCCACCTCCTAATTTTTATGAAAAATACCTGACACCCGAGTCCAGAAGGAAACGCTTTTATCAAACTCAATAAAAGGAATTTCCCTTCCCGCAACCCGATAGCATATGTTCTGATACGCTCTTCCTGCCATGGTATTGTTTCCCACAAGGGGTTCCCCCTGGTTGGTGGAGATTACCACATTTTCATCATCCGGTACGATGCCGATCAGCGGAATGGATAGAATATCCACCACGTCGGATGCGCTCATCATCTCCCCTCTCTTTACCATATCGTAACGAAGGCGGTTAATGACAAGATCAATCTGCTTAAATTCATTCGCTTCAAGAAGGCCGATAATTCTGTCGGCATCCCGGATTGCCGATACCTCGGGCGTTGTGACAACAAGCGCCCTGTCCGCCCCCGCAATCGCATTTTTGAATCCCTGCTCGATCCCTGCCGGACAATCCAGTATAATGTAGTCAAACTGCTCCCGGAGCTGTCCGATCATCCGTACCATCTGTTCCGGAGAAACAGCCGATTTATCCTTGGTCTGCGCCGAGGGCATCAAATACAGACTCTGATGACGCTTGTCCTTGATCAGGGCCTGCTTGATGCGGCATTTGTTCTCCACTACATCCACCAGATTGTAGACAATCCTGTTCTCCAGTCCCATGACCACATCCAGATTGCGCAGTCCGATGTCGGTGTCGATCAGAACAACCTTCTTTCCCATTGCAGCCAGACCTGTCCCTACGTTTGCGGATGTAGTGGTCTTACCTACACCGCCTTTCCCTGATGTGACGACAATTACTTCACTCATTCCCTAACCTCCTAAATGAATAAAAATTTTCGTCCCCTGAGCCTTCCTTCCTAGACAGGAAACTCGCTCAGTAATTCTTTGGTGAGGGAATCCATTACAATCTTATTGTTCTTTACGTATGCGATTTTCGGCTGTACCTTGGGCCGTATGGACCACTTTGCTTTTTCTCTGGTGTTATATTTGAAATCCCCGATCTTTAACCTTTCGGGTGACATTTCAAGCGCTGCAACATAATGTCCCTCGCTGCCGTTTCCGCCGGCATAGGCTTCCCCGTACAGGCCGCCCAGGACAATGATATCCCTTGCAGAGATAATTGCGGAGCCCGGATACACGTCTCCCAGTATCACAATACTGGCCTCGGTTTCCAGAACCTGTCCGTTTCGGAGTGTTCCCTTGTAAAACTGTCCTTCCCCGCCAAGGGAATCCTCTCCGGTCTGTGCGATGGCTTTCACAAACTGCCGGTCCGTCTCCTCATCCCTGGACACGATACAGATCACTGTAATATCCGAATTCTCGGATATGGCCTCAAGAACCTGATTCTCCTCCTCGTCAGTCAGCTTTCTCCCCTTAATGGACAACGCCATTTTTGCATCCTTGAAAAAGCCGCTGGATTCCTTGAACTTCATGGCAATCTGAAATAAAAGCTCGTCAAAATCCAGCTCCGGATTCAGGTGAAGGACGATTCCGTTTGGAAAGCTCTTAATAATAACAGAATTTTTCACGATGCAAGACTCCTTTATCTTAATCAGTTCTGGCTGTGCTGCCGCTCATCTGCTTAGCTGTTCCCGTTATCAGATCTTCCTCGTCTTCCAGCTTAAAATAATAGGACAGCACGTCTCTGGTGGTCTTTGCCGCATAGGAGGAGGTGTAGCCGTTTGCGATTCTGGTCGCAACGGCAATCTCCGGCGTTTCATAAGGGGCATAGCACACGAACAGTCCATGGTTGGCCCGGGTTTCCGACTCCTCAGCCGTACCCGTCTTTCCCGCAACACTGATGCCGAAATCCCTGTAGTGCGTATTGTTCTCAATCATCTGACGCATACCGGAGTGAATCGCATCCCACTCTGTACCGTTAAGCTCCACCGTATTCCTCACCCGGGCGTGATTCTCATTCAGCAGATTTCCGCTGTGATCCGTAGTGCGGTCCACCAGCGTCAGCTCGTGGCAGGTGCCGCTGTTTGCCACTGCACTGACATATCTTGCCAGCCCCACCGTGGTAAAGTCCGCATTTCCCTGCCCGATCGAGCTGCGGACAGCATCCATGCTCGAAAACTGAGGCGTGGCCTCCTCGATCTCAATTCCGGACGTCTCCGTGAGCCCGTACATATCCGCATAGATTTCCAGCTTCCTGAGACCCTCGTCCGAGGAATAGGTATCCCCGGTCGTCCCGAGCCGGTAGGCCATCTCATAGAAAAAGATGTTGCAGGAATGCCGGATGGCTCCCGTAACGTTCAACGAGCCGTGGCTTCCCCGTCCGTAAATCCAGCATCTTGGCGGCGGCGCAATCTTGTCAAACTGGGCGCTGCAGGAAAATACCGTGGAGGGAGTGATAATCCCCTCCTTAAAGCCTGCGGTTGCGGATACCATCTTAAAGGTAGAGCCGGGTGCCGTTCTCTGCTGGGTGGCGTAATTGATCATGGGCGTGGAAAGATCATTCAGCAGCCGGGAAAAATATTCCGCATCCACGCCGTTTGCCATCTTGTTATTGTCATACCCCGGATAGGATACCAGAGCCAGCACATCCCCGGTATTCACATCCGTGATCACCATGGAGGCGCTGTGAGGATCAAGCGCAAGCTGGGCCGGGGTAATGTCAATGTTCCTGATCCGATCCATCATAAAGCTGTAGGCGGAAAGGGATCCGTTTTCCAGTCCCTCTATCTCCTCCTTTGGCACATCCACCAGATCCTGTTCCAGAAGAATACTGCAGATTTCTCTTCCCGATACCGTGTCGTCCTTGATCATAAAGCGGTAGATTCTCTTGGTGAAATCTATGTTATCCCTGATTCCTTCAAAAATATACTCCACAATTTTATCGTAGATCTCCCCTGAATCGGAATACTGGCCGTCCAGCTCCAGCTTTGTGATGTCAATCCAGTTCTGGGCAATACAGTAATTCAGATACTCGTTTAAGCTGATGGTCTCCTCCGTGGTCCATGCCGTATAGGTGGCATCCGAGGTATTCACCAGATCCCGGACTATGATCCCGTCGTTATAAAGCATCTCGGCGATAAAGCTCTCATAAATCTGATATTCCATGGTCAGATTCTCATAGGGAGTGCGGGATGTAAAGAGCTCCTCCCTCATGGTTTCAAACACATAATCCTTTCTTGTCAGGAATTTCTCGTGCACGGCCTTTTCCGTACCGCCCGCATTTGCGGATTCAAAATGCCGTGTATCAATCACGTTGTTATTGATCAGCGCAAAATAGACATCATAAATGGGGATCTTGATATTACTTGCGCTCACACTGCCGGGATCAAACTCCTTTGCGTTGATGATATTCGTACAGAGGATTCCGGCCAGATTTTCTTCCAGAATCTTATATGCGGCTATCTGAAGATCACGGTCAATTGTCAGGTAAATGTTGTTGCCCGCCACCGGCTCCGTCCGGCTGCTGATCTCGATCACCTTGCCGATATTGTTCACAAACACGGTCTCGCTCCCCTTGGTTCCCTGCAGGGATGTCTCCATGGATTTTTCAATTCCAAGCTTGCCTACCGTGTCGTTTGAGCCGTAGACATCCTCCCCGTATTCCTCCTGAAGGGTCTCAAGCTCCTCCTGGGATACCTTGCCGGTATAACCGATGATGTGGGAAAAGTAGACGCTGTCAACGTATTTGCGTACCGTGTCCTCCATGATGGAAACGCCCTCGAGCTCATTACAGTTTTCCATCACCACAGCTACAGTCTCCTCGCTCACATCCGTGGCCACGGTGGTAGCAATATATTTCTGATAGCTGTTGTTGTTCATGTCATAGCGGATCGTCAGGATCTTTAAAATTTCCTCTTTTGTATAGCCGTTTCCGGGTATAAAGCTGTCCTTGTCGTCCGCCGAGGTGTATTCCCCGATCCGGAACCTGTTCCATCCGCACAGATATTCCACCACCTCTTTTGCCGTGGCCGTCCGCTCCTTTTCCTCGAGCTTGTCTATGGTCGTCCGCCCGTAGACATCCGCAAGGAAACGCAAAAGCCTCGTTCCCTCCACGGTAAAGCTGTAATTATTATTTTTGTCAAGTACGATCTGAAAATCGCTGACAATATTGTCTCCGTTTGACTCTATCATCTGAACCAGACGGTATATGGTGCTGTTCAGATTGTAATTCTTCATCGTCCCGCTCTCGTAAACATCCTCGATTGTCACGGAATGAGCCAGCTCATTGTAGGCAAGAAGATTGCCGTTGCGGTCATAAATACAGCCCCGGCTTCCGGGGATCGTCCTCTCCTTCATGATTTTGGTCCGGAAGGAATCCAGATATTCCTCGCCATGCACAATCTGCAGGTCAAAAAGCCTGTGAATGATCACCGCCGCAATCAGCGCCATGCAAAGGATCATCACAAAAACCCGGGATGTGACCATATTAAAAAAATTCTCTCTGAAATCCTCAAACAAATTTTCTAGCACTCCTTAGTTCCACATCCTCAAGCTTCCTGTTAATCCATAAAACAAAAGGATACAGTATCAATGTCACCAGAATGGTATATACCGTTTCCGGAAGAATAATATGAACAAAATAATAAGTAAAATGAAACCTTCTCCGCATAAGAAAAAGTATTACGTAATAAGCAAAGCTGTAGACAAGATCGCTGACCAGGATGAGCGCCATTGGCAGTTTAATATTCTCCGGAAAGAAGATCCGGTTGAATTTGCCGTTCGCATACCCGATATACATATAAATCATGGCATTCAGTCCGATCACGCTTCCGAAAAATATATCGCAAAGGAGCCCGCAGAAAAATCCGAAAATAAGACCCGTGCGCTCTCCTCTGATAAGACCGAAGGATGCCGTCAGTATAATCATCAGGTTTGGAACGATTCCTCCAAATGCGATTCCCTTAAAGACCGTGGTCTGGAGGACAAAGCACAGGATTACCAGTATCCCTGAAATCAGAACTCTTCTCATCGCTGCTCTCCCGTCGTTCTGTGTTCTGTGGACTGCCGGTCTGCGGACTGTTTCATCTGTGTGATAATCAAAACCTCCTCAAGATGCTCGAAATCCACCGCCGGAGTAATATGCCCGGATTTGGTAAGATTATTGGGGTCCACATTGATCGCCGATATGTATCCGATCAGAATACCGGGCAGATATTTGTCGCTGACATTGGAGGTGACGATCTTGTCTCCCTCCCCCACACGATCCGCACTGTCAACCAGCTTCTCAAAGCTGATGACACCATCCGCATAAAGCTCCAGATTCCCGGAAACAATCAGCATATCGGAGGTGGAAAGCACCATGCCGCTGGTGTTGGAGTTATCGTCAATTATGGCCATGACCTTGGACCAGTTGGGCCCCACATCCACAATACGTCCTACCAGACCGCTTCCCGCCATCACGTTCATGTCGATCGCAAGTCCGTCCTCATATCCCTTATCCACGGTAAAGGAGTGAAACCAGTTGCTGGAATCCATGGCGATAATCCGCGCCCCCACCTTGTCGTATTCATCATACTGGCTGTCCAGGTCATAGAGCTCCCTCAGATTGGTGAGCTCGTACCTATCCTGCTGAAGCCTGATATTTTCCATGGTAAGCTCGTCGATCTGCGCTTTCAGCTCCTCATTTTCCTGCAGCAGGGAGCGGATCTGAACCAGCTCCTTGGAGCGGGTGGAAAGCCAGCTTCCCGCCTTGCTGATCCCATCCTGCAGAGGCACGATAATAAAGCCTCCCACCGCGCTGATAGGCGCGCTGATAAGATTCGTGTTGAAAGTCAGGACGATCAACCCCGTGCAAAGTATCGTTAAAATAAAAAGGAGATATTTACTGGGCAGCGTAAACCTCTCTCCTTTTCTTTTTATTATCGGACTCATTTACTCATCCCTTCAATAGCATAGGCAACCGACTTGTAATTATCATCCTTAATGATTTTGGACAGCCCCAGTGCGACAGTCGTGATCGGACTGTCCGCCACATTGACATTAAGGCCTGTCCCCTCGTGAACCAGCTCCGCCAGATGACTCACCTGGGAGGCTCCGCCGGTAAGATAAATGCCGTGACGGTAAATATCCGCCGCAAGCTCCGGAGGGGTTCTCTCAAGAATCACCTTGACACTGTCAATAATCGTGTTAAAATGCTCGATCAGGCACTCGGCGATCATCTGTGTGGGGAGCTCTCTCTCCACCGGAAGCCCGGTCACAATATCGCGTCCGTAAACTACCGCGCCTCGGCCCTCCTTTTCCAGATCCCGGAGAGAAATTTTAACGTTTTCCGCTGTCTTTCCGCCGATAATGAGACTGAAATTCTTGCGCACAGCCGCACGGACCGCATCGTCAAACTTCAGGCCTCCCACCTTGATCAGCTTGCTCAGGACAATCCCTCCAAGGGAGAGAATGGAAACCTCCGTGGTATCGTAACCCACGTTCACAATCATGACTCCCTGGGCGTTCTTCACGTCGATATCCATGCCAAGACCGTCCGCCACGGCCTTCTCCACCACGAGAATCTTCCGGGCCTTCACGCCCGCATCCCGGATCAGGTCGTAGAAGGCTCTCTTCTCAACCTCCGTGATATCAAAAGGCACCGCAATATAATAGTCGGCGGGCTTTACGTTGCTCCTTGCCAGATCGCTGATAAAATACTTGACCAGCAGCTCCATATTCTTGATGTCCGCAATCACACCGTTAGAAAGCGGATAGGAAATATGGATGTTGGAGGGGGCCTTCTCATACATCTCAAATGCGGAATCCCCATAGGCAAACAGCGTGTTTTTGTTCTCAATCGCTATCATGTTCTTTTCAACCAGGATAGAATCGTCTGCCCTGCTGTAAATTTTGATATTACTGGTACCAAGATCAATACCGAAAGTATTGTAAGACAATTTAAAAACCCCTTTCTACAATAAGCCTTTTTCTTTGAGGCTGGTATAGCATCCGTCCCCGATGATAATATGGTCAATGAGCGGAATCCCCACCAGCTCTCCTGCTTCCTTTATCTTTTTGGTGATTAAAATATCCTGCCCGCTGGGCAAAGCGTCCCCGCTGGGATGATTGTGCAGCAGCATCACATGGGACGCCTTGCACTTGAGCGCCTGCACGAACACCTCCCTCGGAGATAAAAGAGACTCGTTTACCGTACCGATGGACAGTACATATTTTTCGATCAAATGGAGCCTGTTATCCAGCGAGAGCAGTAAAATATTTTCCTTCTCCTCATGGCGCAACTCCTCCATAAAGTAGGATGCCACTGTTTTGGGTGCGTCAAACTTCAGCTCCTGACCGGCTCTCTCCATGGCCATGCGCTTGGAAAGCTCCGCAATGCATTTGATCTTCACCGCCTTCACTTCCCCGATCCCCGGAATGTCCATGAGCTCCGCGAGGGAGATATGGTGCAGGGCGTTGAGCCCTCTCTCCCGGCCGCATGAGAGCGAGAGCACCTGTCCCGCAAGCGCAAGAGCCGGGCAGTTTCTGGTTCCCGTCCGCAGAATAATGGCGAGAAGCTCCGCCTCCGAAAGGGAGGCCGCGCCTGATTTCAGGAATTTCTCATAGGGCAGTAAAACGGCCGCATTTTCTGTTTTCTGATTCATAACTTCCTTTCCGGCCCCTTCTCTCATGAGGCGGAAAAATATGCTGGAAACCGACAAATCCTTTCAACATATGAAAATATCTTATCACAGAAAGCCCTTAATGTATACAAATTTCATGCATTTTTTATAACTTTCATTCCACAATTTATTCCAAAATATGGCTGAAATCTGAGGAAACAATGCCCTTTTCGACCAGCTTCTGCAAGGTTTTCATAATTCCGAGCTTTCCGTGCTGCCAGGTGAGTCCTCCCTGAAAATATACGGCATAGGGAGGCCTTATGGGACCGTCGGCGCTGAGCTCTATGGAGGAGCCCGCAACAAATGCCCCGGCCGCCATGATCACGGGACTGTCATAGCCCGGCATATCCCAGGGCTCCGGAGTCACATGGCCGTCAACGGCGGCGGCCTGCTGGATTCCCTGGCAGAATGCGATCACTCCCTCCGGGGTTCCGAAGGTAACTGCCTGGATGATGTCATGCCTCTCCTCTCCCGCAGAGGGCACCACGGAAAATCCCAGCTTCTCATAGATATTGGCCGCAAACACGGCGCTTTTCATTGCGTTTGCCACAACGGAAGGTGCGAGGAAAAGCCCCTGATAAAAGGCTCCGAGAGCCTGCAGGGAGGCTCCAACCTCCTTACCAAGCCCCGGAGAGGTCAGACGGTATGCGGCGTTTTCGATACACTGTCTCCTTCCCGCAAGATAGCCGCCGATGGGCGCAAGACCGCCTCCGGGATTCTTGATCAGAGATCCCACCACGAGGTCCGCCCCCACATCGGAAGGCTCTGTGATTTCCGTGAACTCTCCGTAGCAGTTGTCCACCATACAGATCAGATCCGGCTTAATGCCCTTCAGGAAACGGATCAGCTCCCCGATGGCCGTAACGGACAAGGTAGGCCTTGTCTGATAGCCCTTGGAACGCTGAATTGTCACCAGCCTTGTCCTTTCTCCCACTGCCGCCCGGATCCCTTCGTAGTCAAAGCCGCCGTCCGCAAGGAGATCCACCTGTCTGTAGGAAATTCCGTATTCCTTTAGGGAACCTCTGGATTCCCGGATCCCGATTACCTCCTCCAGAGTGTCGTAGGGTTTCCCCACAGGGGAGAGCAGCTCGTCCCCCGGACGCAGATTGCTCATAAGCGCCAGGGCAAGGGCGTGGGTCCCACAGGTGATCTGCGGCCTCACCAAGGCATCCTCGGTATGAAAGACATCAGCGTACACTGCCTCAAGGGTATCCCTACCCAGATCGTTGTAGCCGTAGCCCGTGGTCCCCAGGAGGCAGGCTTCGCTGACCCTGTTTTTCTGCATGGCTCCGATCACCTTCATCTGGTTGTACTCGGAGATTTCATCGATTTTTTCAAACCGCTCTTTCAGGGAATTCCAGATTTTATCACAAAACACGCAGACATTCCTGTCAATTCCCATATTTTTATACATCTGATATAGATTATTTGAACTGTCCGTCATAAAAAATCCCTTTCTGCAGCATCTTTTCCGTCATGAAAGACAGGATCCGTCCGTCATCGCCTCCAAACACCTGCCTGTCGATCCAGATCACGTCCTTCTCCCTCCGAAACCAGGTAAGCTGCCTCTTGGCAAAATGCCTGGAATCTCTTTTGATCAGCTCCACGGCCTCCTCCAGGGAAAGCTCTCCCTCGAAGAAGGATAAAAGCTCCTTATAGCCAAGGCCCTGCATGGAAACCATATCCCTGCAGCATCCCCGTTCCCTGAGCCCCTTTACCTCGTCAAGCAGTCCTGCTTCCAGCATGCGGTCCACCCGCTCGTTAATTCTCTCATAGAGCCTGTCTCTGTCATCATTCAGCACAAAATAACAGGAAAGGTATGGGGATTCCTTTTCCCGCTGCTGTCTGTTATGGAGAGAGATGGGAAATCCTCTGTGTCTGTAGAATTCCAGAGCCCGGATCACTCTCTTTATGTTGTTCTCATGAATCTCCCGGGCGGACTCGGGATCTGCCTGTTCCAGAAGCGTGTGAAGATAATGCGCTCCCTTTTCCCGCGCAAGCGCTTCCAGACTCTGCCTGATCCCGGTATCCTCCTCCTCGGGCGCAAAGTCAATGTCGTATAAAAGCGCCTGAATATAAAAGCCCGTCCCTCCGGTTACAATGGGAATATGTCCCCTTTGATATATCCCCTCCATACATTCCTTGGCCATTCTCTGAAACACAGTAACGTTGAATTCTTCCTCCGGATCCAGGACATCGATGAGATGATGGGGGATTTTCCGCATCTCTTCCTTTCTGATTTTGGCGGAGCCGATATCCAGGTACCGGTACACCTGCATGGAATCCGCAGAGATAATCTCGCCCCCCATCCTGCCGGCCAGCTTGAGGGACAGCTCGGTTTTTCCCACTGCCGTGGGGCCTGCAAGAACGATCAGCGGCTTTTTTTCCATGAATACCTCCGTTATACGATACGTCTGAATTTTTTTTCTATCTCATACCTGCTCATGGAAATAATCGTGGGTCTTCCATGAGGACAATGATAAGGATCCTCCAGCGTAAGGAGCTCGTCGATGAGCGCCTCCATTTCCTGGCGGTTCATCCTGGAGTTTCCCTTGACTGCGGATTTGCACGCCATGGAGGCGAGCTTATGAAGGATCACCTCGGGCGTTCCCTTCATGGGATTTTCCGAAAGCTCGTCCAGAATCTCCATGAAAAGCTCCTTCTCACCGCAGCCGTACAGATCCGTGGGCATGGACCGCACCGCAAAGGCGTCTCCTCCAAACTCCTCCAGCTCAAAGCCCAGCCTCCCGAAATATGGAAGGAATTCCGCAAGAAGCTCCCTCTCCTTTCCCGTCAGATCCAGAATGACAGGAGGATTGAGGAGCTGCGAGGCCGTCTCCTTCTTTGAAAGAGCCTTTACCAGGCGTTCATACTTAACCTTTTCATGGGCCGCATGTTGATCCACAAAGAGAAGTTTGTCCCTGACCGAAATAAGCCAGTATGTGTCAAAGATCTGCCCAAGGATCACATACTCGTCCCTGGTATCGGCAGTGAGGATTTTTTCCTCGAAGAGATTCATCTGCACCGGCTTTTCCACCAGAATGTGATCCTTTGCCTTGATAACGGTCTCCTTCTCCGGCGCTCCCAGAACTCTTCCCGCAGCATGGACGGGCTTCTCCCTTATCACCTCAGGCACCGGCATGGACTTTACCATATACTGAGGAGCTTCCTCCCTTGCCAGGTTCCTTATTCTTGTGCTCTCAAAGGGCTCCGGGGCCTTTGGGGGTTCTCTTTTTTCCGCTTCGGGCCGGGACAGCTTTACCTCCGGAATCAGCTCCGTCTCGTGAAGAGCTTCCGAAACAGCCCCTGAAAGAAATGCGTAGAGCTCGTTTCCTCTGTGAATCCGGATCTGCATTTTGGACGGGTGAACGTTCACGTCAATCTCCTGAGGATCCAGCTCAAAGTGCAGCACCGCAAAGGGGAATTTGTGCTGCATGAGATATTTCCGGTACCCTTCCTCCAGCGCCTTGCCTATGATATCGTTCTTGACAAAACGCCCGTTAACAAAGTAGATTTCAAAGCTGCGGTTGGACCGGTTAACCTCCGGCTTACCGATATATCCAAAAACTCCAAAGCTCCCCTCCTTTGCATGGAAGGGAAGCAGGGCCTGGGCCGTCTCTCTCCCGTAAATGCGGTAAATCACTTCCTTCAGGTCTCCGTTTCCCGACGTGTGGAATTTCAGCTGCCCGCCGTTGACAAACTTGATGGAAATGCCGGGTTTTGATAAGGCAATATGCTCCATCAGGTCGGCCACATAACCGCCTTCCGTCTGGGGCTGGCGCAGGAACTTCCTTCTGGCGGGGGTATTATAGAACAGATTTCGGACAAGGAAGGTGGTTCCCTCCGGTGCCCCGATCTCCTCCACATCCTCCTCAACTCCGCCCGCTATGGAATATCTCACCCCGGTGAGCTCGTCACTGGTTCTTGTGACCACCTCCACCTGGGAAACTGCGGCGATACTGGATAAGGCCTCCCCGCGGAAACCCAGGCTTTCCACGAACTCAAGATCCTCGATGGAGCTGATCTTGCTGGTGGCGTGGCGCAGAAACGCCTTCCTCACCTGGTCCTTTGCAATTCCGCAGCCATTGTCCGTGACACGGATCAGGGAGAGCCCTCCCTCCTTAAGCTCCACGGTGACGGCCCTTGCGCCTGCGTCTATGGCGTTCTCCACAAGCTCCTTCACCACGCTGGAGGGGCGCTCCACCACCTCGCCGGCCGCAATTTTGTCAATGGTGCTCTGATTTAAAAGATTAATATCGGGCATAAAACGCCTCCCTTCCCGTTACCACCTGTTTTTCAGTTTGTTCTGAAGCTTATAGAGTGTGTTGAGCGCATCAAGCGGAGTCAGATTGGAAATATCAATCTCCGTGAGCTCCTTTATCACATCCTCATCCTTTACCGTGTCAAACAGGGACATCTGGCTTAAATCCACCTCATCGTATTTCACCGGCTTCTTTCCGGAGGACTTATGCTCCACCGCAATACTCTGGATCTTTTCCGTGATATCATTGTCGCTAAGCTGCTCCGCAATCTCCTTCGCCCGGTCAATGACCATGTCCGGGACTCCGGCAAGCTTTGCAACCTGGATTCCGTAGCTCCTGTCCGCTCCTCCCCTTACAATCTTACGGAGAAAAATAATGTCGTCGCCCTTCTCCTTCACGGCAATACAGTAATTGTTCACATTGCTCATCTTTCCCTCGAGCTCCGTCAGCTCGTGGTAGTGTGTGGCAAAAAGCGTCTTTGCCCCCAGAAGCTTTTTGTTGCTGATATGCTCGATCACGGCCCAGGCAATGCTCAGTCCGTCAAAGGTGGAGGTTCCTCTTCCGATTTCGTCCAGAATCAGAAGGCTGTTCGCCGTGGCGTTCCTGAGAATATTGGCAACCTCGTTCATTTCCACCATGAAGGTGCTCTGACCGCTTGCCAGATCGTCGGAAGCCCCCACCCTTGTAAATATCCTGTCCACGATACTGATATTCGCACTGCCGGCGGGGACAAAGGACCCGATCTGGGCCATCAGGACAATCAGGGCGCTCTGCCGCATATAGGTGGACTTTCCCGCCATATTGGGACCCGTAATCACCGAAACGCAGTATTTTCGGTTGTCAAGATAGGTGTCGTTGGCAATGAACATGTCGCTGTCGATCATCCGTTCCACCACAGGATGTCTCCCCGCCCTGATGTCAATAACCCCCTTTTCGTTAATGGAAGGACGGACATAGGCATTCCTCTCCGCAGTCAGGGAAAAGGAAGCGAACACGTCCAGCTGCGCCACCGCCTTTGCGGTTCTCTGGATTCTTTCAATCTCAGCGGCCACCGTATCCCGGATACGGCAGAACATCTCGTATTCCAGAGAGTAGAGCTTGTCCTCCGCATTCAGGATGGAATCCTCCAGCTCCTTCAGCCTGGGATTGCTGTAGCGCTCCGCATTTGCCAGCGTCTGCTTGCGCACGTAATCCTCCGGAACAAGAGACTGGTAGGAGTTCGTCACCTCGAAATAGTATCCAAAAATCTTATTATACTTGATTTTCAGATTTTTGATACCTGTTCTGGCCCTGTCCTCCTCTTCCAGCTGTGCCAGCCAGTTTTTCCCCTGAGTCTTGGCATTCCGGAGATTGTCAATGGTCTCGTCAAAGCCTGTCTTTATGATGCTGCCGTCCTTGGTGGATATGGGAGCCTCCTCCCAGATGGAGCTCTCGATAAGGCGGGAGAGATCCTCAAGTCCGTCAATGGATTCATCAATTTCGTGCAAAAGCCCCGTATCAAATTCAGCAAGAAGCGTTTTGAGATGGGGCAGCATTTTCAGCGAATTGCCAAAGGCGAGCAGATCTCTTGGATTTGCCGTCTTATAGCTGATTTTTCCAAGGAGACGTTCGAGATCATAAATAGGGTTCAGGTATTCCCTGAGCTCGTCTCTGACCATGGGATGATTACAGAGCGCTTCCACGGCATCCAGCCTCTCCTCTATATTCTTTTTGTCGATCAGGGGCTGTTCTATGTACTGGCGCATGGTCCTGGCACCCATTGCCGTCTTCGTCTTATCCAGCACCCACAGGAGGGATCCTCTCTTTTGCTTCTCCCTGAGTGTTTCCGTCAGCTCAAGGTTCCTTCTGGTCGAGCTGTCCAGCAGCATGAAGCGGCTGGTGAGATAGGGATACAGATGGGTGAAATGGGAGAGCGTGGTCTTCTGCGTGTCGTACAGATACTGCAAAAGCGCGCCGGCCGCAATCAGCCCTGCGGGAAAATCCTCAATTCCCATCCCCTGCAGAGTATTTACATGAAAATGCCTCAGCAGACATTTCCGGCATCTGTCCTCATCATAAAAATGAGGCTCCAGGGAATAGACCGTGATCTGGAGTCTGTTCTTCAAATCCTGCATGTCGATTCCGCTGACCAGAAAGGCGTCATTGCATATAATCTCGCTTGGCATATATTTGTTGATCTCATCCAGCAGCTTTTTGGAGTCCTCCGCCTCCGTCAGATAATAGTCCCCGGTGGTAACGTCCGCAATGGAAATGCCGGATTTTCCCTGGAAGCAGGCAATACTCATAATATAATTATTCTTGTCCGCATCCATGGCCTGGACATCCAGATTGGTTCCCGGCGTTACGATCCTTACCACCTCGCGCTTGACGATCCCCCTGGCCTGCTTGGGATCCTCCACCTGTTCGCAGATAGCCACCTTGTAGCCCTTTGAAACAAGCTTGTGAAGATAGCTTTCCAGCGCATGATAGGGAACGCCGCACATGGGAGCCCGCTCCTCCTGTCCGCAGTTTTTTCCTGTCAGTGTGATCTCCAGCTCCCGGGAAGCGGTCAGGGCATCCTCAAAAAACATTTCATAGAAATCTCCCAGACGGTAGAGAAGGATGCAGTCCTGGTATTCCCTTTTGGTCTCCATGTACTGCTGCATCATTGGTGTCATTTCCGGCATTATTTACTCATGCTCCTTTCCTGCGAGTTCTCCTGTATAGTAAAAGCCGCAGCATTGTGTAAGCCGCACGGGAAGAATTCTTCCGACCAGCTCCCTGCCGCCCTTAAAATGCACAATCATATTGTTGGAAAGCCTTCCGTTCAGCATGGAGGGATCCTGCTCGTTTACCTCCTCCGCCAGAGCATCCAGAACCTGTCCGTTAAGAAGCGCGGCCCGCTCCTTTGCGGTATCCTGAACGGCCTTGAGCAGACGGTCAAAGCCCTCCCGCACTGTCTCCGGCGCCACCTGCTCCATGGCGGCGGCAGGCGTTCCCGTCCTCCTGGAATAAATAAACGTGAAGGCGTTGTCAAACTTGACCCTTCTCACCACGTCAATCGTCTCGTCCACATCCTCCGGCGTCTCCCCCGGAAAACCCACGATGATATCCGTGGTGATGGAAATGTCCGGAATCCGGTTCCGGATTTTATCCACAAGGCTTAAATACTGCTCCTTGGTATATCTCCGGTTCATCCTTTCCAGAATCCTGGTGGAGCCGGACTGCAGCGGCAGATGAAGATGACGGCAGATCTTTTTGGAATTCTTCATAACCTCAATCAGCTCGTCGGACAGGTCCTTGGGGTGCGATGTCATAAAACGGATCCTCTGAATCCCCTCAATCTTCTCTATTGCAAGCAGGAGCTGCGCAAAGCTCATGGGGCTGTCCAGATTTTTGCCGTAGGAATTCACATTCTGCCCAAGAAGCATGACCTCCACCACGCCGTCCCGGGCCAGGGCTTCGATCTCCCTGACAATATCCTCCGGATTACGGCTTCTTTCCCGCCCCCTTACATAGGGGACAATACAATAGCTGCAGAAATTATTGCAGCCGAACATAATGTTGATCCCTGATTTAAAAGAGTATTTGCGTTCCGCGGGAAGCTCCTCCACAATCTGGTCTGTTTCCTCCCAGATATCGATCACCGTCTGATCCGACTCAAACATCAGTACGAGGAGCTCTGCAAACTTATAGATATTGTGTGTTCCGAAAATCAGATCCACAAACCCGTAGCTTTTGCGGATCTTTTCAATCACGGACGGCTCCTGCATCATACAGCCGCACAGAGCCACCCTCTTATCCGGATTTTTCTTTTTCAGGCTGCCCAGATGTCCCAGTCTTCCGTAGACTCGCTGGTTGGCGTTATCCCTGACGGTACAGGTATTGTAGATGACAAAATCCGCCCCCTCATCGTCCGTGAGCTCATAGCCGGCCCTCTCCAGAATCCCCGAGAGCTTCTCCGAATCCCTGGCGTTCATCTGACAGCCGAAGGTGGTAACGCAGCAAGTGGGTTTTCTCCCAAGTCTTGAGGAAAGCGCCCGTACATATTCCCCTGCCTTTTCCGTAAAATACAGCTGGCGCAGGGTCTCCTGCCTGCCGCCAAGCTTTTCCGTAATCTGTTGTCTCATTTGATTCATTTATCTTTCCTGTTCTTCCTTCTGATTTTGAACTCTGTAGGCATAAGACCTTCCCCGCTTCCCGCACCGGCAGACCACGCCCAGATAATTCATGATATGCAGGACTCTTCCCCCGTCCTTTTTGTGTATTTTGACTGCGCCGGCAAACTCAGCTGACGTGAAGGGCTCGGAAAGGCCCTCAGGAATCAGCTTTCTGTAGTCGGCCGCACTCTCAAGGCGGATCTCCCTGGTCAGGGCAACGGGAATTCTGTCATACCGCGCCGATCCTCTCTTTCTGTCCCGGCTCCAGCCGTTCAAAAGACGGTATTCCTCCATATTGAGAAAGGGAAAGCAGAGCCGGAGATTGGGATCCGCAAGATAAGGCTTGATCTTATACAGCTCATAAAAAGCGTGATAGACCGTTCCCCTCACAGGGCTTTTGCGGGGAGGCGAACACTCCCCCGTCTGTTCGTCAATCCAGGAAATCCATTTGATTTCGGGAATGGGATAGACGATGGTCACCGGATATTCCGGAAGAAACCGTTCCAGCTTGTCCCTCATTTTATCAAAGCCCGCCGTCTGTATCTCAATAATCTCGCTGCCCGTGAAAATGTCCGCGACATACCCCTCCACCCGGATTTCCTGCATCTCCTTATCCGGAGCATAGTAGTCCTTTAACAGGGCATGGACGGTCTTTTCCTTCAGAGTGCCGATTCCGCTTCTGCATCTTGCCGTGCCGGTTATCTCTTTTCTGATTCGCTCGAAGCGCTCCTGATCCATCTTCCCGTCCCTATTTCCGCTCCAGGAACAGCTTTCTGGAAATAAAATTATATACCATCACGATGCCCGTAGCCACAATGGAGCTCAGCGACACCATCATTTCCCTTGTGACGGCTTCCTGCAGAAATCCATTGTTTACATAGATTCCGTCCATGCACACATACATCACGACCTCGTTGATCAGAAGGCCGAAGGCGGAAAGAATGATAAATACGGTAAACTCCTTTTTCTTGTCCATCTCCTTCTTTTTGGTAAATACAAATTTAATGCTCAGAATATAGTTTACCACCGCCGATATCACGAATCCCAGAAATTTGGATATCAGATAATGCACTCCAAAAAAATTGGTGAATCCCGTAGTTATTCCGAAATCAATCAGAAAGCACACAAAGCCTACCACGCCGAATTTCAGAATCTGCTCCATTAAGTTTTTCATATCCCGTCTCCAATCGTATTGAAAGTTGCCCTCTCGCACAAAAAGGGAATGCCATGCACAGTATTATAACATGACATTCCGGATTTTACATATTAAATTTTTAAGAACTTGACTGCGGGTTAATTGCAGCCGTTATTTTCCTGAGCCTCGCATCCGCAGGAGGATCCCTGATAGGAAGGGAACGGCCTTGGCTCCAGTCTGGGCTCGGGACGGACATCCTGTCTGCATTCACAGCAGTCATTATCCCTGCCTCCGCAATTGTTTTCCGGACGGTGCGGTCTGCAGGTGCAGCTCCTTCTCCTGCATCCTCCCATTCCAAAACAATTACTTCCGCTCCCTTCGCCGCAGCAGAGCAATGCTAACAAAATCAAACAATTCATACTGTTATCACTCCTTTTTCATATGCTTTATCATATGCAGGAATGACAGAGAATGTTATAAATTATCTCCTTTTGCGCAGTACTTTTCTTCTGATATAGGAAAAGGTGGCCTTTTCGCCTCTTTTTGCCAGCATGCACAGCAGCCTCTCCAGCAGCGCCCGGGTTTCCGGGTGAATCGGCGCATTCTCTCTGCCCTTTCTGTAATAGGCAAGAGGATCCTTTGGCGTATAGCTTTCTCCGTTATAGATCTTGCAGGCCGCAATGCGGTCCATGAGCATCTCCACCACATATTTTTCCGGCATTCTGGCCGGAGCCATGCCGCCCGGTATCTCCTTTGTGCTGTAATCGATCCAGTACTCATAGTGATGCAGGTTCCTGCCCTTATGGTGAAGCCAGGCGCTGGAATAACCGATATCCTCTCTCTGCGCATTGTTGGGACTGCGGTTCCCCTGATAATATTTTACCCCCGCCAAAAACTCGGAGGGACTGTATTTCGACAGATCATGCAGCAGCCCCTGCTTATACAGCCCCACCTTAAAGCAGCCCTCCATGACCAGAAATCTGTGATGTGTAATTGTCTTAAAATGTTTCCATGCCTTCATTCTTTACCGCTGTCTTTCTCCTTGACTTTTTCGTTTTTTCTTTATAGAGAGGGTCCGGCTCGGAGCAGTACACACAGACGCTTCTGGCCTGTGTCAGAATCCTTCCCTCCTCCGAGGAGGGCTGTCTCTCCCCCTCCGGAGCCTCCCTGTCCCTGACCGTGGATAGAAGCCTTGTCCACCTCATTCCCTTAGGCAGCTTGGGAAGAGCCAGTTCATGGGCTTCCCAGTGCATATTCAGGGCGATGTAAAAGCACCTGTCACCGGATGCGGCATATCTTCCGCAGAGCAGGATTCCCACCATCCGGCTGATATAGCTGATATTCGGGCGCCATGCCTCGGTTCCGTGATAGGAGATATCCGGATACCCGCAGCCTATGGTATCCATGACCTTGAGCTCTGTTTTCATGTGGAGGATGGGATGCCGCTTCCGCAGAGAGATAATCTGGCAGACAAACTGAAAAATTTCCTCGGAAAAACGGCTTCCTTTCCATTTTACCCAGCCGGCCTCGTTATCCTGGCAGTAAACATTATTATTGCCAAATCTGGTATTCCCCATTTCATCTCCGCTGAATAAATAGGGAATTCCCTGTGAAAGGAACAGAAAGCACAGGGCGTTTTTGATCTGGGAAAGCCGCAGCTCGAGAACCGCTTTTTTCCGACTCTCTCCCTCCACTCCGCAGTTCCAGGTATAATTGTATTCCGTCCCGTCCCTGTTATCCTCTCCGTTTGCCTCGTTGTGCTTTTTCTCGTAGGACACACTGTCATACAGGGAAAAACCGTCGTAATCCGCAAGACAGTTGACCACGGCGCAGCCGGCCGGGTTATTTTTCTGATAGCGGAGCACCTGGTTCATCAGGTTTTCGTCGCCCTTCAGATATCTCCTCATGTCATTTCTGAAATTCCCGTTGTCAGAGGCCAGATTGCGGTAAAAGGGTGTCCGGCCGCCATAGATTTCTTCCAGCGGGAACGATACGCTTCTGATCTTGGTCTCCTTTAGCAGCGGCTCCTGAGCAATGCAGGCAAAGGGAATCTGAAAGCCGCACAGGCGGACACCGTCTATATGGTATTCGACAACCCAGTATTTCAAAAGCTCCACAATATAGCTCTGATTCGTCTCCGGCGGAAAGTAAAACTGCATCATGACCTCGATTCCGTTCCTGTGCAGCTCCTTGACCATACGCTTGAAGGAGAGCCGGGGCCGGTCCTTACTGTAGGATGCCTTTGGCGCAAAATAAAAGCCCTCCTGATAGCCCCAGCAGTTTACGCGCCTTTCTCTTGTTATGGAACCGCGGATGCCAAGCACGGCCTCATCCACGTTCCGGGGACCCTGGTCCGGCTCATACATGCACTCGTCAAACTCATAAGCCGGCATCAGCTCCACCGCCGTGATTCCCAGCCCTTTCAGATAATCGATTTTCTCAATAATTCCCTCAAAGGTGCCCCTGTTCCTGACACCGGAGCTTTTGTGCATGGTAAAGCCCCTGACATTCAGCCCGTAAATAATCGTGTCTTCGAAGGGAATAAGGAGAGGACTGTCCCCTTCCCAGTCAAATTCTTCCCGGCATAAAATTCCCCTTGTCTGTCTTTTTTCATTCCCGAAGTCCCCAAACCTCTCAAGACCCGCTATCTCCTGCGCATAAGGGTCGGTAAAGACTCGCTCCCCCTCATAAAAATTGTAGCCGTTAAAGGAAAACGCACTTCCTTCCACCCGTATACCATACAAAGCCCCTCTTTTCCCCTCGGCAGAGAAGGGAATCCGGATCTTTTTTCCGTTTCTGGAATAAAGAATTAATCCGCTTTCACAAAGAGACTGAATTTCCGTTGCAAAACAATATCCGTTATCCACAGGAAAAGCGCCCTGTTTTTCCGGCTTGAAGTATGTAATGTTTAGTTTCTGGTTCATGCGTCCTCCTGTCGTAATTCTTATTTTAGAAATATTTTATCACAAAGATACCAGACTGTGCAAAAAATATTAAATATAAAATAAGATTGATTATTATTTCAATTCTTAGTAAAATGAAGACAGTACAATAACCTGACAACCCCGATCAGATAGGAGTATATTATGGGAAAAGAAAAAAATTTTGAAGCACCGGAGATACCGGATGAGGAAATGACAGTAACACTGGATCTGGATGACGGAACCAGCGTCACCTGTGCGATCGTTACGATCCTGACCATTGACAAAAAGGATTATATCGTACTGATGCCTCTTACCGAGGAAGGAAAAAATGAGGACGGCGAGGTATGGTTCTACCGTTATTTCGAGGACGAATCCGATCCGGACAAGGAGCCTTCGCTGGAATATATTGAGGACGACGAGGAATACGAGGCCGTGGCAGACGCTTTTGACGAATATCTTGACAATGCGGAATTCGACGAGCTTATTGACGGGGAAGAGTGATTCCTTCCAGGAACCTCGTCAGCTTCCGGTTCCTCTCCCTGGTATAGTAAAGATACAGGGAATTTCTGGCTCTTGTTATGGCGACATACAGGAGCCTTCTTTCTTCCTCCACCTCCTCGGGGCTGCGCGCATTTCTCCCCGGAATCACTCCCTCGTTCAGATCCGGAAGAAAAACGCCGGAGAATTCCAGACCCTTGGCTCCGTGCATGGTAATCACACTGATACCGGGCTGAAAGGTTTTTTCCTTTGCTTTGTCCCCCTGTGCCTCTTCCTCCAGCCTGCTTCGAAAATCATCCACACTCTCCTGGGGCTTCATTTTTCTCATCAGCTCCTGTATCTCTCCCGCCGTTTCCTCAAAACGCACTGCCTCCATGCGGCTCTTCGCCTTCTTTTTCAGATACTCGTCATATCCCATGACCTTTCGGAAAAAACGTACCGCCAGATAAGGGGACAGGCCGGAGGCAATCCGGAAGCGGTCAAACAGCCTGCGGACCTCGTCCTGCATCCCTGCGTTGTTTCGGTAGAAGGCAAGCAGTCCCTCCCCGGTAACGTTCTCTTCCACAAGCGCCTGTCTGGAAAGATAGAGATTTGGCTTGTTCATGATTTTCAGGAAGTCCTTCCTCCTGCCCCCTTCCCTGCAAAAGCGCAGAAATGCCGCAAAGTCCTCCATGATAAAGTGCTGCAGAGGATCGAAGGCCTTAAGCTCCTGCCGGATGCGGATGCCGTTTTGGGTAAGAAGCGCCCCATACTGAAAGGCTTCCAGATTGGTGCGGACGATCAGGGCACTGTCGTCAAGCTCTTCCTTTGAAAGATGTCCGATATCGGAAAGCAGCCGCTTTTCCTCCTCCTTCCTGCTCTCTTCAAAGCAGCACCGGATCCGTCCGCCCTCTCTCATGGGAAGCATGTTTTTCGAGAAACGGTCCTTACTGCCGCTGATCACACAATCTGCCAGATTCACAATCTCTCTGCCGCTCCTGTAATTTTCCGTCAAAAACAACTGCGCCGCATCCGGGAAATCCCGGATAAAGCTTTTCATGATTCTTGGCACGGCACCCCGGAATCCATAAATGGACTGGTCATCGTCTCCTACTGCAAAGAGATGGAAGGAAGGGGCCGAAAGAAGCTTCACCACCTCGTACTGAGGTTCGTTGATGTCCTGAAACTCGTCTACCAGAATATGGGAAAAACGTTCCTGCCATCTGCGGCAGAAGGCGGAATCCTCCCTCAGGGCAGACAGACATTTTGCAATCATATCGTCAAAATCCAGAAGCCGCCGCTGTCCTGTCATTTCCTCATAGTCCCTCAGAAGCTTTTCAAACCGCTCTCCGGAAAGTCCTGCGGGAGGATCCGACTGTACTTTGTTCTTTCTGCGGCTGATGGCATCAATCACATCCGTGATTTTATCATAATCCATATCCTGTGCGGCGTTCTCATTCTGAAGGAGAATTTCCAGTATTTTTCTCTTTTCGGATTCTTTTATGAGGGAAAAGCCGCGGGCGGCTTTGGAGTCCTTTAAAATGTGATAGCAGATACTGTGGAAGGTGCCGAATTGGACGGATTCCCGATATTTACTCAAAATGGGATTTTCTTTCGCCTCTTTCTGATAACGCCGCTGCATTTCCATTGCCGCAGCCTTCGTAAAGGTGATGGTCAGAATTTTGTCCGGATTGATACCGGCATTGCAGATCAGATATAAAATCCTCTGGATTACGGTGAAGGTTTTGCCCGAGCCAGGGCCCGCAATCACAATCGCAGGCCCCCGCACATGGGTAACAGCTCTTAGCTGCATTTTACTTGGTTGTCTCTTTTTCAATCAGTTCAATTCCTCTTTGTATTCTCCTGAGACTCTCTTCCTTTCCAAGAAGCTCCATGATCTCCGTGGCTCCCGCAGGCGTCATCTGCTTTCCGGAGACGGCTGTCCGGACCGGCCACATGACATAGCCGTTTTTGCAGCCCTTCTTCTCCACATAGGAAAGGAGCAGTTGGTAGAGCCCGTCATTGGAATAGTCCTGTGTCTGTGACAAAAGGGGAAGAAGCTCCTTAAGCACCTCCAATGAGGATTCCACCGTGGTCTTCATTTTCTTATGGGCGTACATGGCCACGTCATAGGAAGGAAGCTCCTCAAGAAAGTCCACCATCTCACAGATATCGGGAAAAACCTCTATCCTGGTCTTCACCATGGAAGCGATTTTGCGAAGATCCAGTTCTCTCGTGAGAGCCTTTTTGAGATAGGGCTCCGCCATCTCATAGAACGCATCCTCAGTCATGGCCTTAATATATTCGCCGTTCATCCATTTGAGCTTGGTATAGTCGAACACAGCGGGAGATTTTGACATGTGATGATAGTCAAAGACCTTCACCAGCTCCTCCAAAGAAAAAATCTCCTCATTTCCTTCCGGGCTCCATCCGAGCAGCGCCACGAAATTGACTACCGCCTCCGTGAGAAAGCCCTGTTCGATCAGATCCTCATAGGAGGAATGGCCGCAGCGCTTGCTGAGCTTGTGGTGTTCCTCGTCAGTGATCAGCGGACAGTGCACATAGGTGGGCACCTCCCACCCAAAGGCCTCATACAGCCTGTTATATTTGGGGGAGGACGAGAGATACTCGTTTCCTCTCACCACGTGAGTGATTCCCATCAGATGATCATCCACCACATTGGCAAAATTGTAGGTGGGATAGCCGTCCGACTTGATCAGAATCATATCGTCCAGTTCTGCATTCTCCACGGAAATATCCCCGTAGATCTCGTCACAGAAGGTGGTCGTGCCCTCCGTGGGATTATTCTGCCGGATCACATAGGGGATTCCGGATGAAAGCTTCGCCTCCACCTCCTCCTTTGACAGAGAAAGGCAGTGCTTGTCGTATACATTGATCTCCTTGCCTGCCACCACCCGGTTTAAGGTGGCAAGCCTTTCCTTGTCACAGAAGCAATAATAGGCCTCTCCCTTGTCGATCAGCTTTTTGGCATACTCCAGATAGATTCCCTCCGCCTGTCTCTCCGACTGCACGTAAGGGCCCGCTCCCGCATCCTTGTCCGGCCCTTCATCATGAATGAGGCCCGTCTTCTGAAGGGTTCTGTTGATGATCTCAACGGCTCCCTCCACATAGCGCTCCTGATCCGTGTCCTCGATCCTGAGTATGAAATCTCCGCCCTCGTGCTTCGCAATCAGGTACGCATAGAGCGCCGTGCGCAGGTTTCCCACATGCATTCTCCCTGTGGGGCTTGGGGCGAATCTCGTTCTTATCTTAGTCATTTTCTGTCTTTCCTCCCATTTCAGGAATCTTTTTATCGGCGCAGGCCTTAAAGCCTGCCACCTCCTTCATCGCCTGCGGAATTGCGATATTTGTTCCGGCCCCGGCGATACAGCCTCCCGGACATGCCATTCCCTCGATCAGGCATCCTTTCTTCTTTCCCGCCTTTGCCAGCATCAGAATCTTCTTACACTCCGTAAGACTCTCCGCATGCTCAATATTCACCTCGACATCGGGGTAGTATTCCCTGATGCATTCCTCAATGGCATTGGCAACGCCTCCGGCCACACCGTAGCCTCTGCCCGCTCCCGTAGCGTCATTCATGGGATCCGCCGGTGCCACCTCTTCCAGATGAATGTCCTTTGCCTCAAACATTCCCGCAAGCTCCTCAAACGTGATGACAAAATCAACGTCCGAACGGATGGTCCGTCTGGAAGCCTCCAGCTTCTTGGAGGCACAGGGGCCTATGAATACCACGCTGGCATCCGGATAATCCTCCTTGATCTTTCTGGCAGTTGCCACCATGGGGGTCAGCGCATTGGAGATCTTGTCGATGGTCTCCGGGAAAAACTTCTTGGCAAGCATGGCCCACGAAGGACAGCAGGAGGTCAGAAGAAAGGGAAGCTTTCCGGTTGCGACCTCATTCGCATAGTGCTCCGCCTCCGCCATCGCTCCCATGTCGGCACCGATGGCAGTCTCATATACATCAAAAAATCCAAGCTCCTTTAACGCTTCCTTAAGCATATCCGGAGTCACGTTTTTGCCGAACTGGCCCACAAAGGCGGGAGCCACCTGGGCGATGATCTTCCGCCCCGACTGCATGGCCCGGATCAGCTGGAAAATCTGTGATTTATCCGCAATTGCGCCGAAGGGGCAGCTCACCATACACTGACCGCAGGAAACACAGATTTCCGGATCAATATACGCTCTCCCCTTCTTGTCGTTCTTGATGGCGTTTACGCCGCAGTTGGCAAGACACGGCCTGACCTGATGCGAAATTGCGTCATAGGGACAGACGGACTTGCATTTGCCGCATCTGATACATTTTTCCTCATCAATAACGGAACGCCCGTTCTTCATGGAGATTGCGCCCTTGGGACAGACCTCCCGGCAAGGGTGGGCCACACATCCCATACATTTATCCGTAACCTCGTAGCGGTTCTCCGGACAGGCATTGCAGGCCGAAGGGATGACCTGCATCAGAGGAGGTTCATAATATTTCTCATCAATGTTGCTCTCCTCAAGGCCCTGAGTCACATGGACCGGCACATTCTCAGGCCGAAGCGAAAGCCCCATGGCCAGACGAATACTCTCCCTTGTGATCGCGCGCTCTCTGTAAATGTTCTCATATTCCGATTCTTCGTAATTTACGATCTTGTACGGAAGCGCTTCCACATCATCCTTCAGATTCTGTGACGTGTAGGCAAGAGACGCCACTTCCCTGAAGATGCGTCTTCTCTTCTTCCGAACCTGAGTATCAATACCCCGCATGCTCATTGTAAAATCCTCTCATAATCTGAACTCTCTTGGTTCCTAAGATTTATTTTTACACAAACCCATTAGGAAATCAAGGTTTTTATCAGATTATGCTCCCGATCCGGAAAACAATCACCGCGGCCAGCCAAGCGATGGCACACTGCCAGACCACCACTCCAAAGGCCCATTTTCTGCCCAGCTCTCTCTTTATGGCGGCAATAGCGGCCACACAGGGAGTATAGAGCAGACTGAACACCAGAAGCGAAGCTGCCGCCGGATAGGACAGTGCGGCCTCCACCCCCTTCTCAAACAGAATTCCCAGCGTGGAGACCACGCTTTCCTTTGCCATGAACCCGCTGATCAGGGAAGTCACGATTCTCCAGTCGTTCAGGCCCGCCGGTGCGAAAACCGGAGCCATCCATCCGGCAATCACCGCCAGCATACTGTCCTTTGAATCTGACACCATATGAAGGTAAAAGTCGAAGCTCTGTAAAAACCACACACAGGCAGTTGCCACCAATATTACCGTGAACGCTCTCATCAGGAAATCCTTTGCCTTCTCCCAAAGGAGTCGGGCGACATTCTTAGCGCCCGGCAGGCGGTAATTGGGCAGCTCCATGACAAAGGGCACCGCCTCCCCCTTAAACAGCGTGTTCTTGAATAACAGCGCCGCCAAAAGCCCCGTCACAATTCCCAGTAAATACAGGCCGGACATGATAAATCCTCCTCTTTCCGGAAAAAAGGCGTTTACAAAGAAAGCATAAATGGGAAGCTTTGCGCTGCAGCTCATAAAAGGCGTGAGCAGAATCGTCATCTTCCGGTCACGTTCGCTTGGCAGGGTGCGGGTGGCCATCACCGCCGGAACGCTGCATCCGAAGCCGATCAGAAGCGGCACAATGCTTCTTCCGGACAGGCCGATCTTTCGAAGCAGCTTATCCATGAAAAACGCCACTCTGGCTATATATCCACTGTCCTCCATAAGGGAGAGGAAGAAAAACAGCGTCACGATAATCGGGAGAAATGACAGTACGGAGCCCACTCCCGCAAAGATCCCGTCGATGATAAGGCCGCGAAGCACCTCATGGACATTTATCATTCTAAGACTGCGGTCGGTCAGAACGGTCAATGCGTCAATCCCCGTTTCCAATATCCCCTGCAGCCAGGCACCGATCACATTAAAGGTGAGATAAAACACGGTCACCATGATTCCCACAAAGCAGGGAATTGCCGTATATTTTCCGGTCAGAACCCGGTCTATCCTCTCGCTCCTGATCCGCTCCCTGCTCTCCCTGGGCTTTACCACCGTTTTTTCGCAGACCTTCTCAATAAAGGTGAACCGCATGTCCGCAATCGCCGCTCCCCTGTCAAGCCCTCTCTCGCTTTCCATCTGAGTGACGATATGCTCCACCATTTCCTCCTCGTTCTGATCCAGCTCAAGGCCCGCCAGAATCAGATGATCGCCCTCGATCAGCTTGGTCGCCGCAAACCGAACCGGAATCTGCGCTTTTCTCGCATGATCCTCGATGAGATGACAGATCGCATGGATACAGCGGTGTACGGCCCCTCCAAAGTCATTTTCGTCACAAAAATCCTGCCGTCCCGGATGCTCCTGATACTGCGCAATATGTATGGCATGCCTGACCAGCTCATCCACGCCCTGGTTCTTGGCCGCAGAGATGGGAACCACGGGAACTCCCAGCATGGCCTCCATGCCGTTGACATCAATGGATCCGGAATTCCCCGTCACCTCATCCATCATATTCAAGGCAACCACCATAGGGATTCCCATCTCCAGAAGCTGCATGGTCAGATACAGATTTCTTTCTATATTTGTGGCATCCACGATATTGATGATGGCTCTGGGCCTGTCGCTTAACACAAAGCTCCGGGATACCACCTCCTCGCTGGTGTAGGGAGACATGGAGTAGATACCCGGCAGATCCGTTACCAGAGTATTGGAATAGCCCTTGATCGGTCCGTCCTTGCGGTCCACCGTCACTCCGGGAAAATTTCCCACGTGCTGATTGGAACCGGTAAGCTGGTTAAACAAAGTGGTCTTCCCGCAGTTCTGATTACCCACCAGCGCATAGGTAAGCATCTCTTTTGCGGGCAGAGGGTTCTCATCCGCCTTGACATGATATTTTCCTTCCTCTCCAAGTCCCGGATGCTCGCTCTTTTTGATATTTCTTGCCCCCTCATGCTTGCGCTGGCGCTCCGAAATCATCTCAATCCCGATGTGGTCCGCATCCGCGAGCCGCAAGGTTAACTCATATCCGTGAATCTGAAGCTCCATGGGATCGCCCATAGGCGCCAGCTTGATCAGTGTGACCTCGGCTCCCGGAATCACGCCCATATCCAAAAAGTGCTGCCGCAGAGCGCCCTCACCACCCACGGTTCTGATGACGGCACTCCTGCCAACCTCCAACTCCTTCAGTGTCATAATCTCTGTCTCCTTTGCACTCTACCCAAAGTTATTATATACTAACCTTTGCTATTATATACTAACCGCCATCATATGTCAAATCCGGTCAAAACAGGAACCGTAAAAAATCCCTAACATATCATAGTATTAAATCAATACCGAACTTATGAGAGGAATTTATGCAGGATTACAGTTTTAATGAATATTTTGATCGTTTTCCTTTAGCTATGGCTTATGTTCCCTGGCAGCATCTCACCAATATCTTCGAGGATCTGGATGCCGCATACCACAAGGGCACGATCTTCCCCGAGCTGGAAAAACCCTTTACCGGAAGGAGATGTGTGAAATGAATAATATGATGAATTCTGAGAAGGAGAGACTCTATCACGATATCGGAGTGATTGATTTCGTGGTAGTGGAAATGACGGAATATCTGGATACTCATCCCACTGACAGGGAGGCTATGGAGTATCTGAGCCATTATGTCCGCATGAAAAACCAGGCCATGCGGGAATATGCCGCGAAATTCGGGCCTCTGCGAATTTCCGATGCCGATGGCTGCAAGGATAATGAATGGAAATGGGCGACACAAGACTGGCCCTGGAATGGAGGATGCTGATTTATGTGGAGTTATGAAAAGAGACTGCAGTTCCCTGTAAACATCAAGGAGCCTAACGCAAAGCTTGCCCAGGCCATCATGTCCCAGTACGGCGGCCCGGACGGCGAGCTGGGGGCATCCATGCGCTATATTTCCCAGAGGTATTCCATGCCCTACAACGAGGTGGCGGCCATCCTTACGGATATCGGTA
>CAJUIO010000029.1 GCA_910586025.1 uncultured Lachnospiraceae bacterium | reverse complement strand
CTCGATCTTCAGTAACTTATTTTTCACCCCTCTATCACCTCCCCTCTGTTGGCATTTAAAACTTGTCTTTTCCCATCTTTCTCCATATACTGGATGTACAGGCTGTTGCACCAGCCGAGTACGAAAGAAAGGAGATCTCCCCTATGTGGAGATATAAAAGTCCAATTGGCTCTTTATATATCAAAAAGCTGAACAACGGACTATATGGGTTTCTTTATAACGGAACTATCTGGGAGGCGTGCCCTACTCCACAAATTGAAGCTGATAATATCTACATGCATTGTACTGGATGTTCCGACTGGGATTCACTTGACGGAAAGGTTTCTGACGTCCCTACCGATTTAAGTGAATGGGAAGTCATATAGCTATTGAGTACCTGTGTTATTGCCATCACAGGTACTTAATTTTTGAAGTGTTCCCGCCAAATGATTAAGCATCCTGATTCCCTCATTAATTTCCGAAAAGTCGTTCGAGCCGATACTATCCTTTCCCTGTGTTTCATTGATTTTCTTCTCAACCAAATCGGCATATCTCTCGGCTATACCTTCTATTTTTTTAATTAATAGATTAATCATTCTTTTTCACCTCCCCTCACGTCTCCTGCAGCTCTTTTGATCTGTCCGCTTCCTGCATCAGCTCTTCCCTTCGGTATGCGTCTATGCTCGCTGATATTGCAATTCGGTGATCTCTGTTTAATATCTCAAACATTCGCATGGTTCTTAACAGGTTCTCTTTTTCAATATTCATGCAATCCCTCCTTTTCTTTATGTGTATATATTATTCCACAATGTGTACTTTGTCAAGCATTTGTTTCTGAATGTGTAATTTCTATTTACATAAATTTTCATCTGTGCTATATTATTCTAAAGAAGGGAGAAACTGTGAAAATGGAATCCATTAATACCCGATTTAAACTATTACGAAAAGCCTGTAATAAAACACAAACAGAATGGGGAAAAATACTTGGCCTTTCTGTATCTGGCGTATCTGAAATTGAATCCGGCCGCAGAAACGTAACAGAGCAACATATAATAATGCTTTCCAATTGGAATGAGCAGCATATTAATATTGACTGGTTACGGAATGGCGGATCTGAAAATGATATGTTTAAAGCTGATTTCGAAATAGATGATCTGGCAGATTTCTGTGCCGAAATTACCGAAGGAAAAGATCCTTTCATTGCAGAAATGCTTTTAAAATATAGAAAACTATCCCCCAAACATAAACAGGCTATCTGGGAAATATTTGAAGAACTCCAGAAAAAAGAAGAAGAGGAAAACTAAACTTCCTCTTCTTCTATCTTTTCTTTTTGAATTTGATTCATTCTATTAGCATAGCTGTATAGCCTTATAAGCCGGGGCAATGATGATATTTGATCTACTATCACATGTATCTCTTTTCTATAATCATTCTCATTAGCTTTCATGACACCTCCATACGAATACATTGCTTTGATTTACTCTATGAATTAAGCGCCTAATTCTTTTGTATATGTATATAATATATAAAAACAATATTCTTAGCAACAGATTGTAATAATTTTTTCAATATCAAAATACCCTATTATTTACGGTAAAAACCGCATAACATGCAGTATTATGACCATTTAATGCAAACAATTATTTGGTTATACTACCGTATATGGAACCTTGCTTATTTGTACCTTTGCATATATACTCAAATTTGTAAAAATATAATTTACTATAATCATATTGTAATCAGAAAGGATGTAATCACTTATGAAAAAATTTTTAGCCATTTTCTCAACCATCATCTCAGTTCTAATTCTATCTTCCTGTTCCAATGGCATCTCACAAGAGAAATATAATGCCTTACAAGAGAAATATAATGCTTTACAATCAGAAAATGAATCGCTTAAATATACAAATCGTGATTTAGAAACAGAAATCACTAATCTTGAAAAAGAATTAAATGATCTGAAATCCGATGATTTAGTCGAAAATAATGAGGATATTATACCAGACAATCAACCAGAAAGTGACAAAACTGATTCGTCTTCATATAATGATATGTCTGACGGGCCTAGCGAACTGGAACTTATGACATACGCACAGACGGTGCTTGATGATTTTTTACCGGACTGTAAATACTCACACCGGAAAGATGAATACAATTTTATCAAAACAAATTTGCGTTATAAAATCGAAGGCGAGGTAACAAGCTCAAACAGTGATTCCCCAGAAGATTTTTATATGATAATTGAGTTTATTAATAAAGCATACGAAACTTATGATCTGATTTCTTTACAAGTTGGTGATACCTTATTATATAAAGCTTCAAACACGTCCTCCGTTCGGGAAAATGCTAATGATAGTGGCATTCTTACGGAAGAAAACACTAGGATATATAATGAGGTATTAGAAAAATTAAATGAAGATTATGATAGGGATGAAAATGAGGTGTTTGAAGAAATCGCTCCTGACTATAATATGACCGGGACACAATTAAAAGAGTTCATGAAGGACTACATGGAAGCATACTATCAATAAAAAAATTTTTAGAAAATATCCAGCGCTACATAAAAAATTTATATAAACATTATTACCAAAAAGCGAGAAGGGTACCGTCTCAGAATTGGCGATTTCAGGGTTATTTTTGACAGAAACGGAAACATAATATACATAGAGCGAATTGATAACAGAGGGCAGGTCTACAAGAAGGTGTAAGTGTGACAGCTGTAAAAGAAAAAATTATTGGCGCCGTAACGGTCATGACTGATGCTGATGCTGAGAGCTTTTGGCATCTCATTGAAAAAAAATACTCCCCTTCCTGGGATGATATCGAAGAAGAGGAGCCGGATGAAATAGACCTTCAAATGCTTGAAGCAATTAAAACCGATCCGGATTGCCATCAATTTACAGAGGAATCCGGTATACAATGGGACTGATAAATCCTTGCATTAGTCCGTCTGCCCGGAAATCAGGACATTTATACAGTGATTACCACATCCAAGGCCGATGACGGCAAAATCCGTGTAGCGCTGAAGAATTACGGGAGCCCGCCCTCTACAACGGACTTCGTGTCCGTTGTAGAGGGCGGGTACTATGAAGATACCTGGAAGGGCAATCCGACCAGAACGACATCTTAACTTAAGGAATATTGCCGCACCAATCTGCATATGCTATAGTGCCACAAGACAAAAAAGATATTTCTAATTCCAGCTTAAACCGGCATGACTTTTTCCATCATCTTTTCACGGCATTAGCCACAAACACACGTTTACTTGTTTTCTTCCATCATGTATGCTATTATATATATGCATAAATCCAATAAACTAATAAGGAGACGGTAAGTATGGAAATTAAATTTAGCAAAAGCTTCATACACGGATTCGCCAGAGTGTTGGACTTAAGCGGCACAAAAGATTGGCCTAGATTGGATAACAGGCGTGCAGATTACGAAGCGATAAGAGGCGATTGGGAAAATGTCGGAAGAACTTTCAGAAAAGAAGCAGGAAGTCTCAAAAGATCCTGAGCTAGAGTTATCAGATTCCGAACAGGTAAAGAGAGTAATTGCCGAAGTAATCCAGAGCGAGTTCAGCGGCCCTATTCCTCCCCCAAATATTATTGCAGGATACGAGGAAGTCGTTCCTGGAGCAGCGGATCGAATAATCAAAATGGCCGAAGTCCAAGCTGCACACCGGCAATCTATGGAAGAAATAGAAGTGAAAACAGAAGCAAGAGACAGTCTGCTTGGAATTCTTTTTGCTTTTATTTTAGGGATAGGCTCTATAATAGCCTGTATAGTTGTGGTCTTGACAGTAAGAGAGAATGCAGGAGCAATTGCAGGTTCTTTACTCGGCGTAACCGGTATCGGTTCAATTGTAACAGCATTTTTAAAAACTACCAGAGGATCTTACAAAGGACCGAATGAGAAGAAATAAAGTTTATTAAAACAGCCTGTTTGATACAGGCTGTTTTTCATCACCCGACCGATTTACTCAGCCTTTTCTTTTTGTTTCCCCTCAATCGCCTCGATGCACTCAACGATTTTGTCATTGTCAAAACCTTGATTTCTCAGCCAATCAATTAGGTTTAATATTTCTCTTGCTGTCATATATTCCATGTCTGCTCCTTTCTCCCTTTAGGGTTATTGTCTCTTGGTTTCCCTCCTGACAATTATACATTATCACAATTTTTAGAGATTGTCAATGTTTATTCTCTCATTTTTGAGAGTATTTTTTCTCTGTCATTATCAGTCTCAATATATTTGATAATATCTCTCGGCTGCATCTCGAGAACACAGCAAAGACGGTTCAGGTTATCCAGCGATATTGACGTGTCTCCAGTTCTGAATTTTTTCATTGTCTCCTGACCAAATATCCCGGTTTTCTTTGCCACAGTGGTATTTATTCCTACTTTTTCCAACTCGGAAATAACATTTATTTTGTATTCTATCACGGAAAGCACCGCCTTTCTTTTGTAATATATTGTACTCACTACAGAAATAAAAGTCAAGAAAAATAGTCTCATTTTTTTGTGACCACTATATTGATATTCTCAAACCCTTGTGATATATTATAACCATGGTTGAATATTCATTCCCAAAATAGCTGTCTGGAAAGGAGCTGCCCTATGCCATCAGTCCATAAACCGGCTTACTGCATGTATCTGCGCAAATCCCGTGCGGACCGTGATGCGGAGCTGCAAGGCCAGGGAGAGACCCTGGCCCGCCACAAAAAAATACTTGATACCCTGGCCGACAACATGGGAATAGCCATAGACCGCATATACTCCGAAGTCGTGTCTGGTGAAACCATAGAAGACCGTCCCGTCGTGCAGGAGCTGCTTCGGGATATATCCGATAATATGTGGGATGGCGTTCTGGTGGTGGAGGTGGAACGTCTCGCCAGAGGCAACACCAGAGATCAGGGAACCATTGCGGATATATTCAAATATTCCAACACCAAGATCATCACGCCCTCCAAGACTTATGATCCTAACAATGAGTTTGACGAGGAATTCTTCGAGTTCGGCCTTTTCATGAGTCGGCGTGAATATAAGACGATCAACCGCCGCCTGCAGAGAGGGCGGCTTTCTTCCGTGACAGAAGGGAAATATGTGTGCAGCACTGCCCCTTATGGATACAACCGTGTAAAAATCCCTGACGGAAAAGGATATACCCTCGCCATTGACGAGGAAAAGGCGGCCATCGTCCGCATGATCTTTGACTGGTACGGTAACGGCATTCTCCAGCCTGACGGAACGCTCGAGCGCCTCGGCGCAGAATCCATTGCCCGCCGGCTCGATTCCATGGGTGTCAAGCCAGCCGTAAATGATTCCTGGTCCAAGGCCAGCATCATGGATATGCTGAAGAACCCTACTTATATGGGAATGGTCCGCTTCGGATACCGCAAGGAGGAAAAGCATCTGGAAGAACAGTCCGTCCGCAAAGTCCGGAGGATCAACGAGGACTGCCAGCTGATCCGGGGAATACATCCCGCCATCATTGACGAATCCCTCTTTAACCGAGTTCAGGAGGTAAGACGGATTAACCGGCGAAATACTCTTCCGTCCAATACCGCACTGCAGAATCCCCTCGCAGGACTTGTATACTGTGCCAAATGCGGCTCCATGATGACCAGGCTCGCCCCGAACAGCCGGAACCGCTATTCGACATTGAAATGCCCCAACCGGTACTGTGACAATATATCCAGTCCTCTCTATCTTGTGGAAGAGGAAATATTATCCTTCCTGAAATCCTGGATGGAATCCTACGAGTTCCGCATCCGGAAGCAGATGCAGCAGCACCCCGTGGAAAAGGAAATAGAAAACAGAAAATCCATGCTGGCCAGAATAGATAAAGAATCCGCCACCGTCAGACAACAGATCCAGAAGACCTATTCCCTGTTAGAGCAGGAGGTGTATACCCTTGACGTGTTCCGGGAGCGCCAGCAGAGCCTGAAAACGGAGCTTGAACAGTTAGAGACAAGCCATGATTCCCTGACAAAGGAAATTGAGGATTTAAGGCTTGCGGAGCAGTCCCGCACCTCTTTCCTTCCCAAAATAAAATCCCTGGTGGAAGCCTATCATGACTGCGGCGTAGAGACAAGAAACAAGATGCTTTCAGAGGTTCTCAAGAAGGTCACCTATGAAAAGTCCTCCCGGAATAGAAAAGGCGAACTTAATAAGACGAATTTCACACTCTGCGTTTATCCAAAAGTTCCTAAATAGCGGCCTTTTAAATTTTAAACCTTTCTTGACAATACGTAAATTACGTGTTATTGTATCCCTGTAAGGAGGAAACATACATGAGATTCAGAGAAGCCGACCGGATGCTAAAGGATGATGGATGGTACGTGTCAGACATAAGCGGCTCACATTACCAATATAAACATCCAACAAAGCCTGGAAAAGTAAGCGTCCCGAATCATCCCGGCGACATCCCGAAAAGTATTGTTAAATCCATACGAAATCAGGCGGGGCTGAAATAAGCCCTTGCCCCTTTAAATAAATTGTGGAAAGGAGCATTGATTCATGAATTATGTATACCCGGCTGTTTTCTATGAGGAAGAAGGTAAAATATCCGTAATTTTCCCTGATCTGGGAAATCTCGCAACCTTTGGGGATAACATGGCGGATGCTATGCGCATGGCGGTTGATGCCTGCGGCCAGTATCTCTTTACCGCCCTGCGTGACGGTGAATCCCTTCCCGCTCCCAGTGTATTAGGCGAAATCAATCCCACCGCCATCCTGAAGGATTTTGAAATGGAATCCGCTGCCGACAGTGCTTTCGTCAACATGGTACTGGTGGATATGACCGAATATGCAAGACAGCACAGCGACAAGGCAGTGAAAAAGACTTTGAGCATCCCCATGTGGTTGAATACTCTTTGCGAAGAAAAAAGCATCAACTTTTCAAAGGTATTGCAAGAGGCTCTTCTCTCCAAAATACAAGCTTGAATTCAAGGCTCTGTAGAAATACAGAGCCTATTATTACACACGACTTGAATGTTCATATACATACGGCCCTCCCATGGCTGTAGCCCCCATCAACAAAGTCCGGGAGGTGGTGGACTATGCCGTGACCCGAATTGATCCCTCCAAGATTGATCTTGGCATTCCCAATTACGGCTACGATTTTACGCTGCCCTATGAAAGGGGTGTTTCCAGGGCCAGGACGCTCAGCAATAATCAGGCGGTTCAGCTTGCGATCAGTGCCGACGTTCCGATCTCCTTTGACGAAGTTGCCATGTCTCCCTTCTTCCAATATGAAAAGGACGGCGTTCTCCACGAGGTATGGTTCGAGGATGTCAGAAGTCTTGCGGAAAAATACAGCCTCCTGCCTCAGTACGGCCTTCGCGGAATCGGGGTCTGGCAGATCATGACTCTGTTCCGGGCCGGGTGGCTGCTGTTTCGCAACCGTTTTTCCATTATAAAGTCTTAGAATCAGAAAGGGCGGCTTTTATCCGCCGCCCTTTTGTCTGATCTGATATTTTACCGCAGTCTTATCCAAGTTACAAGGATTTACCTAGACGGAAGAACCTTTTCAAAATAGCGGACAAAATTACCGCCCATGATCCCCCTTACCGTCTCCTCCTCCATTCCTCTTTGAAGAAGCGCCGCACTCAAAAGCGGAATACTTCCGTGATCAGGAAGACAATCGCACAGCTCTATCTCCCTCTTTTCGCTCCTCTCTCCCCTCCCGATCCTGTCTGCATAGTCCAAATCGGCTTTGGCGGCATCATAGGAATCGCACAGGTCAAATCCGAATCCCACATGACCAGGCCCCATGCGGTTCACCTCATACTCCGCATGACGGCAGAGCATTTCCAGATGATTGCCGGATAACGAGCCCGCAATGTATTTGCAGCCATTCAGCCCCATGACACCGTCCCGGGATGCCAGGGCTTCCATCTGCTCATCCGTCAGATTCCGGTAATTTTCACAGACAGCCTTTGCTCCGGAGTGGGTAGCGCAGAAGGGTCTGCGGGCAATTTTCTTCACATCCTCGAATCCGTCGTCGTTCAGGTGGCTCACATCAAGGAACAGTGAAAGCCTCTCCATCCTTCTGACCGCACTTTTCCCCAATTCTGTAAGGCCGCCGCTTATCCGGATCCTCTGCCCGGCCTTACAGCAGCCCGCAGCCAGCGCATTCCTCCGGCTCCAGGTAAGGGATGCGCCCCTCACACCCAGATCATAAAGCTCTGACAGCCTCTCCAGATCTTCCCCGATACAGTCAAGCCCCTCCATATAGATGAGGATACCGATCCCTTCCCCCGAAACGGCTTTCTGCAGATCGCCGCGGCTCCTTACCGCCATAAGCTCCCTGGCAGCCTCTATCTCCCGTTCCAGGGCACTGATCTGTGAGAGTGCGTCCTCCCATGCCGCCAAAACGCCACCCCTTTGCAGCACGTCATCCGGAACATAAATCGAGGAAACGATCAGATTAATCCCCGCCCGCTTCCATCCCGGCAGATAACGGCTGCGTATGATCTCTCTCTCTCCCAGCCTCTGCCGGATCAGAATCTCACCGGCAAGGTCAAGATGGGCATCCACCACCGGACTTGCCCTGTGAAGAGCCTCCGCCCTCCTTCTGAATTCTTCTTTAACCACCAGATCCATCGCTTTTGCTCCTAAAATCCTTCTATCCTATGATATTCCAGAATATGGGATCTGATATCTTAATTCGTATTCACACTGAGGGTACCTTTCCTTTTTCGCACTGCCCGTCTTTATCTTCTGTCATCTGACTTCCGATTATTTTTCCAGCTCCACGTTCTTGAGGAGCTTCCTGATCTGCTCCACGGAAAGCCAGTCCGTATTATTGCCGGAGCTGTAGGAAAAACCGTCCTCCATCTTTTTTCCGCTTTCATTGATCTTTTGCTTGTCATTCCAGACCACCTGAGGATACACAATAAAATGCCTGTCATACTCATAGGTGGTTGCGGAATCCTCAACGGTCACCATGATCTCGTGAAGCTTTTCACCGGGCCGGATCCCGATCTCCGGCATCTTACAGCCGGGCAGCATAGCCTGTGCCAGATCCGTCACCTTGAAGGAAGGAATCTTGCTGATAAAAGTCTCCCCTCCTGTTGCCTCGCAAAGAGCCTTGATCACCAGCTCCACTCCCTGCGTCAGGCTGATCCAGAAGCGAGTCATGCGGTAGTCCGTGATCGGAAGCTCATTCCCTCCGTTTTTAATAATATTGTGGAAAAGCGGAATAATGGATCCCCGGCTTCCCGCCACATTCCCGTAGCGCACGATGGAAAAATTGATATCCTTTGTGCCCGCATAGGCATTGGCCGCAACAAACAGCTTGTCCGACACCAGCTTTGTGCCTCCATAGAGATTTACCGGGTTTACCGCCTTGTCGGTGGAGAGGGCCACCACTCTCTTCACATCCCCGTCAAGGGCTGCGTCGATGACATTCTGAGCGCCGTGGATGTTCGTCCTGATTGCCTCGTTAGGATTGTACTCACAGGTCGGCACCTGCTTTAAAGCCGCCGCATGAATCACATAGTCCACACCCTCAAACGCCCTTCTCAGTCTCTCCTTATCCCGCACATCCCCGATAAAAAACCGGAGCCTGTCCGCATACTCCTTAAACTCGCCCTGCATAATATACTGCTTGAACTCATCCCTGGAATAAATAATAATCTTCCTGGGGTTATAATGCTCTAACACATATTTGGTAAAGCATTTTCCAAAGGAGCCCGTTCCTCCTGTAATCAATATGGTTTTATTATCCAATAACATAAATTACCTCCAATATTTTTATTAACATAGTGTACCACGAAATGGAAATAACATCAAACTTTTTCCAAAAGCCAGTTATTTTCCACCTCCGCTTTTAATCTGCAGAACATTTCATAAAAATCAGTTTTAGCCTGATCCACAATCGAAAGTGCGATCCGCCGGTCATAGGAATGAGTCACATTATTCCTTTCCTGCAGCGCATTCAGCCACAGCTCCTCCTCCTTTATCATTCCTGCCTGATACGCTGTCTTTATAATAAACCTAGGAGAGCCGGCAGCACCTTCCGCATAGCCATGCGATACCAGTATTTCCTTCATCATCTTCCATGACTGCTCAAAGCAGATCTCGAACAGCCCCACCAATCCTGTCAATACAACATTGTCAAAGGGCTCCTCATAATTATAAATTTCTTTCATGTTTGACAAGGCATCACAAAAATTTTCATACTTTTTCATAAAGCACCTTTCCCTCCCTCACAATGGAATCCCGCAGCTCCTGACGAATGTCCCTGCTAAGATCAACAATGTCATACTTAAGGAGTGTATAGGTCTCCTCTTCGATATCCAGCGCAAAGCGTGTAAATTCCCCACCCTCCACGGCAAGATCAATATCGCTGGTGCTCTTAAAATCACCTCTTGCCCGCGAACCGAACAGAATCACCTTCTCCACATGGTATTTACAGGCCAGAGTCCGGATCTCCTCAATCACTCTTGGCCTGATTCCTGTTTTTGATGCCAAATCGATGTCTGATTCCATAAAACACCTCTGCTGCTAAAATTTTCACTCCATTTCATAGAGCGTCCACAACCCCTTTTGGGCCACCACCCGGTAATCGGTAAGGCGCTCATTGCACAGGAGGAGATTTTCAAGACAGCTCTCCTTCTCCTCGCGGTCTGCCACATACACAAGAAGCCTGCCGCTTTGACAGATTTTCTCATCCGCAATCAGCTCCGTATTTCCCTGGCTGGCCAGATAAACCTCCGGAAACACCATCAGCTCGTCCGAGAGCCTCCACACATTGTCCGGGGACGCCTCGTTGTAAAAGACCACTGCAGGAACGTCCGCATTTTCTCTCACATATTCCATGACGGGACGTTCCTCCTCATAGAGGAAAAAGACCTTTCCGTCCCTGAGAGAGAGCACGTCGCCCAGGACCAGAACAGCCAGCAGCAACAGGCCCGCTGCCCTGACCGCCCTGTCTGATGCGGCGCTGTTTTCCCCTGTTCTTCTGTCCGCCGCAGTCCTTTCCCAATAAGATGCCACAGGCTTAGAGAAAAAATACAGCAAAAGAAAGATTAAAAGCCCGTAGATCGGAAGCTGGTAACGATTTGAGGTCTCCCCCAAAAGAAGCGCCGTCTTGGAAACCGCAAAGAAGTACCCGGCACAGGTAAAAAACACAAGCCCCGCCGCCTGCCCCTGCGGCCTGCCTGTTTTGCCGATGTGAGCCGCAAAACCGTTTCCCCGGCGCTTTGCCATATATCCTGCCGTCACCCAAAGCAGGCAGATCACAAGAAGCCAGAAAACCAGCATTCCGTTCATCACATAGTCATTGAACAGCCCGGCAAAAAACCTAAGCCTTTCCACCGTGTTTCCCGCATTACCGAACTCGCTGACCGCCTCGGTTCCCCGGTAGCCCCGGAAAATATGGGACAGACTGGAGGGATAATACAAAACAGCCGCAAGAAGGCCGATGCCGCAGGAAGCTCCGTACAAAAGCAGCTCCTTTATCCGCCTGTTCCTGATGAAAAGAAAGCACATCCCCACCCCCATGAAAAAGTGGAAAATAATATAATAATATTGTGTCATAAATCCCAGAAACACCGTGGGAATCAGGGGCAGAAGAAATCCCGCTCCGAATTCCTCATTCTCTATGGCCCGCACATGAAGGTATGCGCACAGCAGCACAAACAGAGTCAGCCACTGATACATTCTGATAAACATAACGCCGGAGATCACCGCTGCGGAAAAGCCCCAGGCCGCACATACCGCAAAGGCAAGGAAAACCGCTCTCCTGCGGGCCGCCTCATTTCCCGGTTCTGCGTCCGCATACGCACTGCGGTACACAATCCCCGCCAGGAGGAAAAAGCAGGGCACGTAGGCCAGAAGATTCACCGCAATTCCCAGCCACTTGTCAAACACGCCGGGAAACAGGGAGCAGACCGTGTGCAGAACATAGTAGTAAAAAGGCGGATGCACATCCCAGGACTGCATCTGCTTCACAATTCCATAGCGGAACCGTTCCCCCAAAAGCACCACGAAATCATTTCCGAAATCGTCCCTCTCCACCCACTGCCGGTCGTTCACGAACAGCCCCGCCGTCTTGTTGGTGGAATAATAGGAATAGAACTCATCCTCGTGGAAGCCCGATTTTCTGCCGCCGTAATAGACCAATACCGCAAGCTGAACTGCAAGTAGCAAAAGAAACGCAGCCGTTACCGCTGTCCTTTTTTTCCCCGTAAAACAATTCCCCGTATCGCAACCATGTAACTTCATCTTCTAATCCAGCCTCTTGATTGTGGCATGCACCTTTCTCGCCTGGGCGGGTGCCGTGGCGAGCAAAAGAAGGTACTGCTTATTTTTCTTCGTCAGATAAGGATTCTGCTTGATCTCCTTTTTATGCCGCTTCAGATAATCCCATACCTGCATATAAAACTCATTCTCCTTATTCATCATGGAAATGGGAATGTGAAGCATATAGTCGAGCCGCTGGAACAGGGCGAAGCGCACCGCCTCCGCCTGCAGCTGCGGATACTGCCGCCTCACAATCTCCTCCACCCGGTCCGCATTGTTCACAATATCCGTGAACACCCTTGGAAACTCATCCCTGTTCCTTGTCCTGGTGTTGCTCCCATAACGGTAAAACACATGGTAATCCTGCTCCGGCAAAACCGCCACCGCGGGAACCTTTGTGAGAAGACTGACAAGAAGCCTGAAATCCTCATTCAGCTCCCCCTCCGGAAAACGCTCCTCCTTGAGGAGAGAGGCCTTCGTCAGCTTGGTGCAGAAGGAACAGTCCCCGCGGTGAAGCAGAAGCTCTCTCATGAAATGGACATTGTCCCACAGCTCCGGCTCACCGGGAGGCCTGCACACGTCCTCCATACGGTTCCCCTCCTCATCGATCTCGTCTCTGGAAATCTGCACCATGACAAGCTCTTCCTGCACGGCAACCATGAGAAGACGCTCATACATCTGCGGCTCAATATAGTCATCGCTGTCCACAAACCCGATGAACTCTCCCCTGGCCTTCTCAATCCCCAGATTTCTCGCACTGGAAACGCCGCCGTTTTCCTTGTGAAAAACCTTAATACGCCTGTCCTCCAATGCGAATTTTTCCGCCATGGCCCCGCTCCTGTCCGTGGAGCCGTCGTCCACCAGAATAATTTCCAGATATTTATAGGTCTGGCTTCGGATGGAATCCACACACCTCTGCAGGTAATTCAATGTATTATAAATCGGCACGATCACACTGATCAGCACCGGCCGCTCCTTTTTCTCCATAAAGTGTAATCCTTTCCTTCCCCGCTCAGAATCCGTTAAAATCCGATTCTCTCATCATGACCTCATACATTTTTCCCGGGGCGATCACAGGTGCCGGGCTTAAGGGCCCTTCCTGTGCGGGAACTGCCTTTCCCTCCAGAACTCCTTTGCAAAACCGGATCAGCTCCGCCGCCGCATGCTCCGCATTCCACAGCTTCGTGATGGTCTCATAGGCTGCCCGGCCCATTTCCCGGCATTCTGCCGGGTGAGACGCCAGATAGAGCACGGCTCCCGCCATCTTCTCAAAATCACCGTCCGGATACACGAGGCCGTTAACTCCGTGACGGATCAGATAGGGAACCGCTCCCGCCTGCACGTTGGCGACCTCCCCGCAGCCGCTGTTCATGGCCTCATTCATCACCGCACCCCAGCCCTCCAGATAATCGCTGGTAAACACATGGATGTGACAGCCCTCCATGATCTTCCTCACCCTCTCCGGCGCAAGAAAGCCGTGAAAAACAAGGCTCTCCTCCACCCCTGCCTTCCTGGCCTGCTCCTTTAAATGCGCTTCCATCTCACCGCTTCCCACCATATGAATGCGGAAGGTGTCAAAGCCCTTCTCCTTCCCCGCCCAGATGTGTCTTCTCTCCTTCAGACAGGAGGCAAGCCGGATCATGAATTCCGGATGCTTAAGGGGAATGAAGCGCGCGGCCCACACAATCTCAAGCGTACCGCCCTGTGGCTTAAGCCTCTCCCACTGCTCCTTCGTGTAATGTGCTGTCTCCGGAAAATATCCGAAACGGTACATCTTTTGGGGATATGCGTGAATGATGTGAAAATCCGATGGAACATAGGCCCCTGCACAGAGCAGATAAGCATCCTGATTCCGGTACCTGGTATGCTCCCTGTACTTATGAATCAGCCCTCTGGGGGATATGGCCTTCCACTGCCCCTCCCGGTAAATCCTCTCGCTGATCCGGATAGTCGCCCTGCCCAGGTTCAGCCTCTCCTCAACAAGGTCCTCTCTCCCTGTCCAGCCTGCCAGCAAAATATCGCTTTCCAGAATCAGGCGGCGGCAGCGCTCCTCCTCCTCATACAGACACAGCACATAAGGGAGAGCGTCCTCCTGCCTCTGCCAGCCCATGTCGATTCTCTCCTGCTCCATGGGCTGCGTCTGTATAAAGCAAAAGCCCTCTCCCAGTTCCCTGTAGCAGGCATTGGAAAAGGGAATCTGATGATGATTGATATAGTTGGATATAAACGTGATTGTCACAGCTCGTCCCGCTCCCTTCCCGCTTTGCAGCTCCTGCCGCCTCCATCAGGCCTCCAGAATCTTTTGATAAATCTCCATCAGCCTCTCATAGTTGGTTTTTCCATCGTGTGTGGCCCGGGCCCGCCTTCTTTCCGCCGCACAAAGACGCTGCGCCAGAGTCCTTCCCGTCTCGTCCCGCTCCCTGTCAAAGACAGCGCACACGGCTTCTGCGATCTCTCCGGGACTTCCCGGGCAAAAGAGCACCCCCTCCTCCCCGTCCTTTATCATATCCGGAATACCGCCCGTCCTGGCCGCCGCCGAGGGCACCCCAAGCAGCATGGCCTCCCCCAGGGAATTAGGGGAATTTTCCAGGATCGAGGGACAGACAAATACATGAGAGAGAAGAAACCTCTCCTTCATTTCCTCCTCCGAAAGCCTTCCCAGCATAACCACATGGTCCGCAAGCTTATACCTTTGAATCAGCTCGAGAAGATATTTTCCATATGCGGGCAGCTTGAGTCTCTCCTTGAGGGTTTTGTGAGAGATCACACTGTTTCCCGCCACATAAATAACAGCGTCCGGATACCGCCCAAGAATTTCAGGCATGGCTTCCAGGAGAAGATGAAAGCCCTTGAGAGGATAATCCCCCTGCCCCAGAAAAATACTGTGGCGAAGGCATGCTTCCTCTTTCCAGCAGCCCTCATAAAAGCTGCTGCGCATGGTCTCATTCATAGGGTGATACTCTGCGTCCGGATTAACCTGCCTTGTCCCCTCCCTGTCAAAGGCGGTTCTTCCGGTAACATGGCCCGCAAGCCTTATGACCTCTTTCTCCCGCTCTCCCCGGATAAAAAATTTCTCCTGCTGCCGGCGGAGCGAATCCCTCCTCACAAGATCTCGGAATGTCGCCCGGCCGCAGACGGCTTCCGGAAGCTTCGCCATATAAACCTCTGCAATTTTATAGCAAAGCCCCTGTATCCCCACAAGCGTCCTCTCCGGCTTCCCGAAGGCTCTCACCGCTGCCAGAGCATGGGGAAACTCCGTGCCGAACACATGAATCATGTCCGGCTTAAAATCCTCAAGGATTTCTCCGAAACAGGTTTCCAGGGAAGGGTCGTAAAGCTCGGGTGTCCCGAGATCCTCGGAAAATCCATAGCAGGGAACTCCCCGCACCCTATAAGGCCCCGCACTTTTCCAGTCCGTTATCTCACCGCCTAGCGCCGGGAAACAGATTCCGAGCTCTATCCTGAGCCCGGCTCCCTCTCCTGTCAGCTGCTCAAAGCTTCCCGAAAGCCACCCTTCCCTGCTGCTGTAGGGGAGAGACAGCTGTTTTGCGATGACAGGGAGCATAATATTGCAAATCCACAACACTCGTTTCATATCCGTATCCTTTCCAGATCAGCAGGGAGTGCGGCCACGGCCGCTCCGGTCAGCCTTTTCTTATCCGGTACAGCAGACTCTTAATCCCGTTATACAGCCCCGCCGTCCTTCTATCCTGCGCAAGCCTGGTGCGCCAAGGAGCCAGAGTGAGCCACAGAATGGCACGATACCTCCGGATCTGCCCCCGGCTCATATACTTAGATACGATCTCGCCATGCTCCTTTGTTGATATTTCTCTGTTTTCCCTTGTCTCGGAAAAACCGCCGCCCTCATAATCGGCAATCAGAATCTCTCCGTAGGTGAACTGAACCCTTTCCCTGAGCTCCTTCTGGAAAAAACACCACAGGAACTGTTCGTAATCCGACCGTACCCTGTACCCGATCTCAAAGGGATGTACCAGAAGCAGTCTTCTGTCGTAAAAGCAGGCCTGGTGGCAGGGCACATTGCGGTAACAGCCAAAGGCATCCAGATGCGGATTGGATGCCACCACCTGTCCTGTCTTTCTCTCATAAATATTTCCGTAATAAACGCCCTGCTTTGACGGATTCTCCTCGATCAGCTTCGCCATCTGAAAGAGCACGCCCTCTCCCGCAAACACATCTCCGCAGTTCAAAAAATACACATATTTTCCCACGGCCTCCCCGGCCGCCTGATTCATGGCATCATAAATCCCCCGGTCCGTTCTTACCACGGTACGGATACGGCTTCTCTTTTCCTCCGCAAGCTCTTCCAGACAGGAAAGCGAGCCGTCCGAGGATCCTCCGTCCTTTATGATGATTTCATAATCCCCAAAGCACTGCCCAAGCACGCTCTCCAGGGTCCTTTTCAGCTTCTCTCCGGGATTTAAACAGACAACAAGTATGGAAAATAAAGGTCTCATGCAAAAACGCCTCCTAATTCACATCCGACAATATGGGTACCATTTCATGAAACATAAAGGTCTCGTAGGGAAGGATCCGCAGCCCCGCATTTCCGGCCCTGCTCATGAAAAGTGTAAAATACAATATGCCCGCCGCCGCGGCGCACACCGTAAAAAGCCTTCTCATCCTCTTACTCTCCATCCCCCCGATCAGCGCCGGAAGGAAGAAAATATGAGTGATGGTCAGGTAATATCCGATCCTCGATATGATGGGGAGGAAGGAGCAGCATACATACATGACAAGAGCTCCCAGATTACAGTAAAAGTAAAACCGGTTTCTCCGGCTTTCCTTCACCGTCCGGCCATAGCAGATCAGGGACAGCGCCAGCACCGCCAGACACCTCATTATATTCACATAGCTGGTGCCGCCTTCCAGATACTCCGTATCCTCATAGGTCGGATAGAGAAAAACCACCACCTTCAGATAAAAATCCTGCAGAAAAAAGAAGGTGGTACAGAAAAGCACCCCGAGGGCCAGCTGCCACTTTTTCCAGTCCAGGGATGCCAGCACATACAGCGGAATCACCACCAGCAGGGACTTGTGCAGCGTGGCTCCCAGAAGAATCAGCAATACAAATTTGAACCATTCCCTCCTCAGGACATAAGGAACTGCGCAGAGAGCCACGGCCAGCGCCAGATAATACCGCACGGTGTTAAAGGACTGGAAATAATATCCAAAAGCCATAAACAGGAAAAAGCTGAAACCGAAATGATCCGCCTGCCTGTAGATCGCAAGCAGAAAAAGCAGCACGGTAAAGAAGGCGAAAAAAGCAAAAACCAGCAGGAAGTTTTCAAAACCGCTGATCCCATAGATCACTCTCACGATAGAGTTAAAACCTGCCTCCGTGGGGACATAGGCGTCACAGTTTACAAGATGCATAAACTCCACATACTTTGCATAGTCGTTCCCCACATTCAGCCTGCAGGCGGAAAGAGCGAACAGAAGCAAAAAGACAGATACCAGACAAAGTCCGTTCAGCATCTGCTGCCTGCTGACTCCTCCTCTGATCCCAGAGCAGTGATTATTCACCAAAAAACCAAGTAAGACAGTTGTCACTGCCACTATAATATACAAGATCATACGCTACCTCAACCTGCCCTGCCGAATTCCGCGCCTCATCAGCCCATATGCCGTCCACAGAGGAATCTCCCCGCACATCTCCCCTCTCTTCGCAAGCAAAAAGCGGAGGGAAAACAGCGCCGCCAGTCTGCCGTACAGATAATGATACAGAACGCCCCTGTCAGTAAAGAATTTTTCGTTATATCCCTTAAACCAGGTGGACTCCCGATAGATCTCCTGGCCGATCTCCTGTGCGGAAGCATAAAGACGCAGCCCCGCCTTCAGGCAGTCATGCAGAAAAAGACTGTCCTCCCCGTTGCTGTATTTTGCACCGCCCCCGAACAGAAGGGAAAAGCTCACATTGGCCTTTCGCAGAGCGTCCAGCCTTGCCGCAACGCTGTAGGTGGGATATCTTCCGTAATTATACCACCGGATAGGCCTGCTTTCCCGATTATAATAGGTTGCTCTCCTTGGATCCACCCGGAAATTAAAGGTAATCAGATCCGCATCCGGATTCCCGGAAAAAGCGTCCAGAACCTTCTCCTCATAGCCGTCGTAAAATCGTATATCCTCATCGGAAAAGAGCACGATGTCCCCCCTGGCATGAAGAAGCGCCGTGTTTCTGCTCAGCCCCACGCCCCGCTCCTTCATGGAAAAAAGGCGGATCCTGCCATCCCCCGCCGAAAACTCCTCATAGCCATAGCCGCCGCACTGATTTACAATTACCGCATCCGTGGCAAGGTTCATGCTCTCTGCAAGCTCTCTTCCATCCTTTTCCACTGCCGCAGCCAGTATCTCCAGCCTCATCCCTGACCTCCGTCCGGCCCAAAAGCCGTTTCCCTACTCGTAATAGCGGTTCAAAAATTCCTCGTCCGCCTGGGCGATCACCATTCCAAGCACCCTGCAGTCCTGATTGTGAAGAAGCTCCAGCACTCGGGCGGTCTTTCTTCCAACATCCTCTCCAAAGGGGAGCAGCAAAACCGCCCCTCCAAGCTCCCGGATCCTCCCGCACTCTTCCTGTGACAGGGCGTTGGAGTTAAAGGGAACGACCTCCCACTCTCCCTTTTTCTTTCGCTTTGTCTCCTCCTTTGGAATCGACCAGGTAAGGCCTCCCGCCTCTCCGTCTCCCCCGATGAACTCATCCCTGCCCGCATTTAAGAGCTTCTCAAGATCAATGCGGCGGACATCGCTGTGGTTCTCCATGTCAATCATTCCAAAGCTTCTTTTATCCCCCAGAATATAGCTGATATTCGCCTTCAGCTCTCTGGCGTACGGCTGCAGTCCCTTCTGCTTTCTCGTCATGATGCCAAGCGCCCTGAAGGGATATTTTTTTTCCACATCTCCCGGCACGTAGATGGATTCGTCCAGCACGTAGAAGAACGCCATGAACAGACAGGCGATCACTCCGAAAAGCACGGCACCGCCGGCGCAGGCCGTGATGGTCCTGTCATCCCAGTAGACCCGCAGCGGATCGCCCGTTCGGATCACCTCTATTCTTTTGAGCTCCTCGCTGGCCTCTCCGTAATCCACAAGCCCCTTTTCCACCGCCGCCTGCACTTCTCTCACGAACTTCTCCGTGCTTCCCTCCACGGTTATGGTAAGAAGGCGGATATCCGAAAGAATTTCGGCCTTTGTGGCGGCAGAGATCTCTTCGCGGGACGCATTCTCCGGAACATATGCCATGATCCTGTCAAGAATCGGGTCAGTGTCCAAAAGATCATTCCAGGTATAGCCGTTATAATACTGATAGATTTCCCCGCTCTCATCCATGCCGAAGCTGATATACAGCTTGGAAACCGCCTCGTAGGCCACCGGCATCCGCATCGCCCTTGCTACCTGATAGGCAACGCCTCCCGCCACGGCTCCCACCGCCATCAGCATGATGAGAAGCCATACTCTGCTGAGAAAACGCAGATAAAGGCGCTTCAGATCAATTCCCCTTTTAAAATATTCCTCATTCATTTTCCTGTTCCTTTTCTTTTCCCTGGTTCTGGCCGGATTTAACAGCCGTTGTCTGGCTGCTCTCCACGCCCTCCGTGCTCTCCGCCTTGATCAGGATCTTGAGCGTCAAAAGCATCAGACGGATATCCATCCAGACGGAATAATTTTCAATATAGGTCAGATCCAGCTTCAGCTTGTCATAGGGCGTGGTGTTATACTTTCCGTAAACCTGGGCATAGCCCGCCAGCCCCGCCTTTACCTTCATGCGGAACACAAACTCCGGCATATCCTCCACATACTGCCTGATGATCTCCGGTCTCTCGGGCCTTGGCCCGATAAAGGACATATCCCCGGACAGAATGTTAAACAGCTGGGGAAGCTCGTCTATTCTCACGGCCCGGATGAATTTCCCCACCGGCGTGATCCGGCTGTCGTTTTTGGAGGCCAGTCTTGCCACCCCGTCTCTCTCCGCATCCACCCGCATGCTACGGAATTTCATGATCCTGAACTCCCTGCCTCCCATCGTGCAGCGGACCTGCTTATACAGCACCGGTCCCTTGTCATAGCACTTGATACAGACAGCGGTCGCCAGCATGACGGGGGATGTGATTATGAGCAGAATAAGCGCACAGACAATATCGATCAGTCTCTTTGCGATCCTCTGCTCCACGGTAAGCGGATACTCTCTGGTGAGAAACATGGGTGTGTCAAATAAATGCAGCTGATCAGAGCCCTTGATCAGAACATCCGGTATCTTTGGCATCATATAAACCCGGATGGATCTGCTGTAGCAGAACTTGAGGAGCCGGTTTCTGTCCTCCTCCGGAATGTCCCAGAGCACCACCGCCCCGTATCCGCCTGTGATCTCATCCTCCACCGCCTCCATGCCGGCAGACACATTCATGCATTTTACAATCTCATATTTATCCTTTCTGGACTTGAACTTCTGCAGAATATCCTCCACGGAATGATCCCCGTGCACAAACAGCATCTCCCTGGGCGGAAATACTCTGCGGTAAAGCCAGATGGAAATATTGTCAAAGATAATGGCGATCAGTACCTGAACCGCCATAGCCCGGATGAAATAATCCGGATCCAGCAGCCAGTTGTTCATCAGAGACAGCTGCAGATAGGAAAGGGAATTCACAAAAAGAAGCGCAAAAACCTGGGAAATGAACAGATCCATGAGCTTCAGATACCCGACCTTCAAGCCTCCGTAGGTACTGGTGAAAAAGAAAAGCAGTACCAGATAAATTGCAAAAATGGCCAGATGGCCGTTTTTCTCATATTTGATACGCTGCGTGAACTTACTGATGATCGGGTAGTAATGCTCCATCCAGATATAGGCGTAAACCACCGTCTGAAGCAGCAGCGCCAGGTATCCCAGCCACAGCACTATAATCTTTTTCAGCGATTCAAATCGTCTCACTTGTACACCTCAGTCCTGATTTTTATATTCTCCTTACCGTGGCGCGAAACGCCCAGAAAACAAAATGATACGCACTGGAAAGAAGGGATAATCCCTCCTGATTCCGGTACAGATTCCAGATTCTTCTTATGGCCTTCAGCTTGTTGGAGGACAGAGATCCCGCCGGCCTGCGGTAGATGACAAGCACCTCGTCAAGTCCGTAAGCGTCAAAGCCGCCGCGCAGAATCCTCCACCACAGGGCGGTATCCTCGCTCTCCACAACAGGCATGTGGATCAGATCCTTTCCCGCGCCGCAAAGCCTCTGCGTATCCAGAAGCACCGTGCTGGTAAAAATCACCGTCCGGGAAAGCGCCCTTCGGTAAGTCAGAAGCTCAGGCGCATGCACTATCCTTCCCGTCCCCTCTGCCTTTTCGTCCCCGAACTCATAGGAGGTAAAGACAAACGCCGCCCTGCTCCTTTTCATGAATTCCAGTTCCTTTTCCAGCTTCTGCGGCAGCCAGACATCATCCGCATCCAGAAAGGCAATATACCTGCCCCGGGCCGCGTCAACGCCGGTATTGCGGGCCATGGCCGCTCCCTGGTTCTTTTCCTTCTCAATCAGACGAATAGCCCCTTTTGGCGCTTTCGCCTCTCCCGCCGCCTCTGGTCTCGCCGCCAGATATTCCCGGATCACCGCTCTGCTGTTATCAGAGGAACAGTCGTCCACAAGCACAAGCTCCCAGTTCTCAAAGGTCTGATCCTCCACCATCCGTATGGTGTTTTCTATATATTTGCCGGCATTGTAGACCGGAACCACGATACTGACCAGCTCCCTGTCATCACTCATTTATATTTCCTCTTTTACAAGATAGATTGGCCGTCTTTTTACTTCCATATACGTTTTTGCAAGATACTGGCCCACAATTCCAAGGCAGAAAAGCTGTACGCCGCTGATCAGGGAGATAATGCACACCAGAGACGGCCAGCCCGAGGTCGGATCCCCGAACATCGCCTTCCTCACTATGGTAAAAATAATCAGAAAGAAGGAAAGAAGGCAGAAGCACACGCCCATAAAGGCCGCAAAGGCAAGGGGTGCCGTGGAAAAGGAGGTGATTCCCTCCAGGGAATAGATAAACAGCTTCCAGAAGGACCACTTGGTCTCGCCCTTTTTCCTCTCCACATTGTCAAATTCAAGCCATTTTGTCCGAAAGCCCACCCAGCCGAATATTCCCTTGGTAAAGCGGTTATATTCCTCCAGTGAGAGCACCGCATCCACCACCTGCCTTGTCATCAGGCGGAAATCCCTGGCCCCGTCCACCATCTCGGCTCTTGATATCCGTTTCATCAGCTTATAGAACATCCTCGCAAAGAAGGAGCGGATCACAGGCTCCCCCTTTCTTGTCACCCGTCTTGTGGCAGCCATGTCATAGCCCTCGCTCAGGCTCTCGAACATCTCGGGAAGAAGGCTCGGAGGATCCTGCAGATCCGCATCCATACACGCCACATAATCCCCCTCCGCTTTCTGAAGTCCGGCATAGAGCGCCGCCTCCTTGCCGAAATTCCTTGAAAAAGACAGAAGATGCACTCTCGCATCCTTCCGGATCAGCTTCTTTACCGCCTCCGCCGTGCCATCCCCTGAGCCGTCGTCAATGTACCATAATTCAAATTCCAGATCATTCTTCTCAAAAAATTCCTGGTTTTTCAAAAACTCCTCATAAAAATAAGGAACGTTTTCTTCCTCATTATAACAAGGCACAATCGCACTGAGCAGTTTCATGGCATTACCTCTGCATTTCAAATAATTTCCTTTAGTCTGGGTTATAGTATAGCATATCCCAAAAAATATCACAACATTGTTGGATTTTGTTATTTTGTTTTTGATGTTTGCAGACTATCCTGTCTGCTGTCAGATACAAGAATTTTGTCCGCTATCATAAAACAAAAGAAGCCCCTCTATTGATTGGCTTCCTTTTCACAATATATGTGAGCGATTGCAAACTCGTCATTTCAGAGCTTATCCCTGAAATACAGCAGGCCCTTTACCACGAACATATCTTCCTGCTGTTCGATGCGGATATCGCCGCAGTATTTCCTTGCTATCCTCCTTACGGTTTTCATTCCGATCCCATGATTTTTCTTATCCGGCTTTCTGGAGAGGAGCTCTCCCCGGCGGTTCCTGCACAGGTACCCGTCAAAGCTGTTCGCCATCTGAAAATAAAAAGCCGTCTCACTGGAAGTGATTTTCAGACAAATTTTTCTCCTGTCTCTTGGAAGCCGCGTGCAGGCCTCGACCGCATTATCAAACAGATTTCCCATAAGAGAATTGATATCTCTGTCACCGATCAAAATTCTGCCGCCGACCCTGATCTCCCATGCGGCATCTATCCTTCTTTGCCGCGCCTGCCTGAGCTTAAAGCTCACGATCGAATCAAGACCTATATTTCCGGTATGAATCACGGTGCCCGAGGCTCTCAGGCTTTCGATCATATTCAGATACAGCCGCCGAAGCTCCTCGTATCTCCCGCTCTCCAGATAGCTCATCTGCAGGACAAAAAGATTGCCGAGCTCATGCCGTATCCTGCCAAGCGCTTTTTCCCTTCGTCTTATATCCTCATAGAGACTTCTGTAATACTCGTTCCGTCTCCTTATGCTCTCACACATTCTTTTCATCTTCCAGACTGTCTCTGACCGACTTGTAAAAATACTTCATGTGCCTCAGTATGTCCGGAAGCATTTTAATCTCCATATCGGAGAAATCTTCCAAAAGCTCCGCTATCTCACTGTTATAAACCGTACGGCCTCTCTTTATGCTTCCGCAGACCAGCTCGTCCACCGAGCTGTCCAGCACATTGGCGATCGCCACGAGCTTTTCCAGACCGACCTTGCTTCTGGCATTTTCCACATTACTCACATGCTGCGCCGAGATATCTGCCTTCTCGGCCAGCTGTGCCTGGGATAATCCGCTCTCTTCCCGTCTCTTCCGTATTCTGATTCCCATATTCCTGTAGTCCACTGCCAATTCTGATCACCTGCCTGTGTCCGGGGCCGCCTGCCGGCAAGCCTCTTATGTAAGCCGCAATATAATTCTGTAAATATTGTATAAGAATATGGATATCATTGAAATCAACTGTATAAATAGTATATCTTTATAATTATAATTTCATGAAAAAAATTTTTTATACGTTGTCCTTCTGAGAGACAATGGGCAGGTTGCCCTGCCCATCACAGATAAATAAAGAAAGCTTTAAGATCATCTCTATTATAAGATTTTTTCGAATAAATACGTACAAATGTAATAAACAATATCTCAAATGTAATAATTAAAGTAATCTCTCCATATATTCCATATGATATTGGAGCAGATTTTTTCTTCTGTTCAGGCTGACCGGAAGTATCATTCCATTTCTCAGTTTCACATTCTTAGTACTATATCTTTCCATCTGTCTCCCGTTAACCAGATAAGATTTATGAATCCTGATGAACTGACTGTTGCTCTTTTTCAACCTCTTCTCCAGCTCATCCAGCTTTCCGTAAAAAACATAATCCGAACCGTTTTCCAAAAATACCCTTATCACTCTTCCTTCGCTGACAAAGTATAACACTTCATAAAGAAGGATGCCGTGATTGATTCCTTTAAACTGAAAGGTATAGATTTCTTTTGTATACCGGTAAAAACCCACGGCCTGGTCAAGGCTCTCGGCAAGCCTTCCCTTCTGCTCTGCCTTTTCCAGATACTGAAAAGGATGTATATGAAAAACATCTTTATAATAATCATCATACTGGGAAACAAAAATCAAACAGATATGTTTATAGATTTTTTTGATTCTCTCGGCGGTATGAATCCCGTTCATACCGCCCCTTAAATCAATGTCCATAAGGACAACATCATAGTACCCTGTGGCTTCAATATCAGCCAGCAAATCCTCACCGCTTATGAATTTTCCGATCTGTATATTGAACCGGCGCTCCATCGCCCACCCCTTAACAAATTCTTCTAACCAGTCACCATAAGCAGCCGCATCATCGCAGATCGCTATGCGCAGCATCAAAATCACTCCTTTAGAATCTGTCCGAGTTAATTTACTTACAGGAAAATCACCAAAATATTCATAATCCAGAGAACAATTGCGATCACAACGCCGAGGATACAGAATATCTTCCCCACCTTGGCCCGTCCCGCATTGCTGGAGCCGGAACCCATTCTCGCCCTAGAAAAGCCCAGGCAGCCGAACAGAATTGCCACAATGGGAATCCAGCAGAAAATGCAGCTGAGCGCACCGAGTACCAGTGATATGTTCGCCGCTCCTGTATTGTCCACGGTCTGAACCGGGATTGACGATGCCGCACTGTATGTACCATCCCCGGATGCCGGAATCTCCTGCATCAGAGTGGTGAACAGCTGCTCCAGGCTCTCCCTGTAAGGCTTCTTCATCAGAATTCCCACAAAGCCCTCCAGGCCCATTTCCTTCCCAAAGCTTCCTTTCAGCCATGCTTCCACGTGAAGCACTCCTCCCTGATAAGACCATTTCAGGTATTTGAAGCCTTCCATCATGGCATCTCCTGCACGGTAAGCCGCCTCTCCCTTCCAGTCCGACAGGGAAAACTGATTTTTCTTCAGATAATCGTTCATGATAAATTCCACAAAATCATCCGGTTTGTTCAACTGCAGGTCTTTTACAAATCTGGCCATCTTGCCCTCCTCCTTCTTTCCCGAAGGCGTGATCCCGTTCTCTTTCTATATCACGCTTCCGTTTACATTTTAGTTATATTTCATCAATATGATATCATACGCAAACCGAATATGCAAGTCTTACTTGAGCCCCATAATCAGAATAATTACGATCACGCAGGGTATCACCCAGGTCACATATCCCTTCAGGAATTTCGGTATTTTCATGCCCGCTCCGGCATTGGCCTCCTCCAGGTATCTGTCGAATCCCCAGCCCCATCTGGTCACGCAAAACAGCAGGAAAATCAGAGAGCCGGCAGGCAGAAGCAGATTGCTGACAATAAAGTCCTCCAGATCAAGCACCGCGCTCCCCGCTCCTCTTGGCTGGAAGGAGCTCCAGACATTATACCCCAGCACACAGGGAAGGGATGCGATCAGAAGAAGAATACCGTTGATCACGGATGCCTTTCTTCGGCTGATTTTCCATTTATCCATGCAGCAGGCGATAATATTTTCAAACACGGCTATAATCGTGGAGAAGGAGGCAAAGGTCATAAACAGGAAAAACAGACTTCCCCAGATATTTCCGCCCGGCATGGAGGAAAACACGTTGGGAAGCGTGATGAATATCAGCTCCGGCCCGGCTCCCGGATCCACCCCGTAGGCAAAGCATGCGGGAAAAATAATGAGACCGGAGACAATTGCCACAAAGGTGTCCAGAACGGCGATCCGGAGCGACTCCCCCAGAAGCGTGTGTTCCCTGCTCATATAGCTCCCGAAAATTTCCATGGCCCCGATACCAAGGCTTAACGTAAAAAAGGCCTGGTTCATTGCGGCGATGATCACGTTGACCAGCCCGCTCTTCTCAACCTTTCCCCAGTCGGGAACCAGATAAAATTTCAGGCCTTCCATTCCCCCGTCAAGAGCAATGCTGTGGAAGGCCAGAACCACGATCAGAAGCAGCAGGCCGATCATCATGGGCTTGCTGATCTTTTCCACTCCCGCCTGAAGGCCGAAGGAACAGATGAGAAAGCCCACAATCACAATGACCGCCATCCAGAATGCCATTCCGTAAGGGTCTGCCAACATACCGGAAAACTCCCCGGCCACCGCCTCCGGTCCAAGGCCCTTAAAATCATTCCTGAGAAAACGATAAAAATAACTGAGCATCCAGCCCGACACAGTGGTATAAAACATCATAAGCACATAATTGCCAAAAAGCGCCACATAACCGTGAAGATGCCATTTACTCCCTTTCTTTTCCAGCTCCTGATAGCAGCCCACCACGCTCTTTTTGCTGGCTCTTCCCACCGCAAATTCCATGGTGAGCACCGGAACTCCCACCGCAATCAAAAAGAGCAGGTAGAACAGAACAAAGATTCCCCCTCCGTTTTGTCCCGTCACATAGGGAAACTTCCACACGTTCCCGATTCCCACCGCACAGCCTGCGGAGATCAGGATAAAACCAAGCCTCGATTTAAAACTCTCTCTTTTCATTCCCAGATCCTTTTTCCTTTCCTCATTTTCAAAGAGCTCTCACGCTCTTAAAATACCGTATCAATATCTCCTTAATATAATTATATCTTCTGGCGTAGGAGTTCTCCACCCGGATCAGCTCAAAGCCGTGCTCCCTGCAGATTTCATTCTTCTTCCGATCCCTCTCCCTGACCAGGCTGTCCCTTTCATGCTCGATCCCGTCCAGCTCAATGGCAAGAACAGGGATCTCCTTCCTGAAATAATCCCTCTCGTAGACCACGAAGTCAAACCGTCCCGTGTAAAAGAGATCCTGATAGGAACCGCCGTTTTCAAAGACATGACTGATACTCACCTCCCTGCGGACCACGCACCGGCTGCCCGTGTTGAGCACATTGGAGAGCGCATGGCTCAAGGTAGTCAGAAAGGCTTCCTCCGTCTCCGTGCTGTAGGGCTTGATCCCGAGAGCCCTGGACGCATTTTCCCTGGGAGTCACCTGACTGGTTCCCCTGGTCTGCACATACTGCGTCAGCTCGTAAAGATCATCCGACTCTTCACCGTGAAGCCGGTCAAGCTCCTTTTTGCTGGACAGAATAATCAGCTGGTCCTTTGCCCGGGAGACAGCCACATTGATCAGCTCCTTATTGTTTTTCAGCCATTCGTAGGTCGCCTTGCCGGTTTTGTCCGTGAGTGCCAGGGAAAAAAGCACCACGTCCTTCTCATCCCCCTGAAAGGCATGGACCGTGCCGCAGGTCACATTGTCAATCCGGTTCTCCTTAAGCGCATCTCCAATCAGAGCCCTCTGGTTGGCAAAGGGCGTGATCACCCCGATCCTCTTGTCCTTATTCTGCCGGGCAAAGCGCACAATCTCCTGCGCCTCCCTTGGGGCCGTATTCCTGGTATCGGCGGTATTGTCCGGAATATCTTTAAAAATAAGAGGCTCCTTTTCACTGCTTTGACTGTTGATCACTAGCTTGTTGTTGTAATATTTTCTGTTATTAAAGTCAATAATCCGTTTATTGCAGCGATAATGGTGGCTCAGCAGAATCTCCCCGCTGACCGCATCGCAGGCCAGGTAAGTCTTGTATATGGAATTGCGGATATAATCGTATTCATCCGTCACGCCGTATAGTCTGCGCAGCCTGTCGTTGTCCGCGGGATCCAGGACAATCACCGGGCTCAGCTGCTGGGGATCCCCCACCAGCATCAGGTTCCGTCCCCGGATGATGGGAACAAGGGATACAGCCGTGTTGCCCTGACTGGCCTCGTCCATGATCACCATGTCAAAATAGACCCCCGGTTCCCCCAGCTTGTGAGCGGAAATCGACGTGGTGGCGATCACGGGAAAGATCCTCTGAAGCTTTTTCAGGTTTTCCGCCTTCTTGAGATAGGCGTTAAACAGCCTGACCCTCTCCTCCCTGTCCGAATGGTAGACGATCTTAATCAGATCCTCATACTTTGGCTCCTGCAGGCGCTTGATATATCCTGCCGAGGTATAATACAGGTATTTTGTGAATTCCCGCTCATCCTCCTCAATATATTTAAGCACCTCCTCATCCGTGATCTCCCCTAAGGCCTCCAGCTTTTCTCTCACCTCGGACAGCTGCACGCCCTGAAGCTCTGTCTGAAAGGTGAGATGGCGGTTCCTATCGAGGAGCTTTTCGATTGCCTCCTCTCTCTCCTTCAGCTCAAGCTTCTCCTCATGCCGGCGAAGAAGCTCCGTGAGCTTTCTGGTCCGCTGAATCCTGTCTTCACGGTTCCTCTCAAGAGTGCGTCCATAGACAGCGATATCCATGGTCGTCTCATACAGCCTTTTAATATGCTCCAACGCCTCCTGCACCTTGTCGTCATTTCCGAGCCGTATCATGGGAAAAGGGATCTCTTTTCCACAGTAAGAGAGCGTCTGCAGCCTGGAACAGACGCCGTCGATAGGGTGATTGTTATAAGATGCGAAAAGCACTGTCTTCTCGTTAAAAAACGCAGTGATTATGGTATTCACAATGGTGCTGGTCTTGCCTGTGCCGGGCGGCCCCTGAATATAGGCGAGGGGATGCTTCATGGCATTGTGGATGGCAAGGAGCTGATCCAGATTGACCCGCCTGTCCAAAAGGGCGATAGGATAATCCGCTCTACGTCCCGTCTGCCGGAGCAGCTCTCCGAAGAAGGCCCTGACGGGCACGGTGGGCTTTCCCTCCTCATACATTTTGAGAATGGCCGCATATTCCTCATGCAGATCCAGGATCAGATCACGGCCAAGGGCAATCAGATAGGGCATATCGTCCACGCCGTTTATCTGTTTATTGGAGTGCGTGATCCTGTCCTTGATCAGCTCCCCGTTCTTTTCAATATCCGCAAGAAGCTCATAATCCTCCGCATCCAGAAATTTCCTTATGCTCTGCTTATTCCCGTTTATGGTAAATTCCGTGCAGACCGTAATCCGCTCGTCCTTCCGCAGTGTCCGGCCCGCCACATCCAGCCGCAGTCCCCGATAGGCCAGCACATACAGTCCCTGCCTGGTGTTTATACTCAGGATATTGAGCGCAAGCTGTCTGATCCTGCGGTTTAAGGAGCTTTGCTTTGCGCCGTACTGAAAATTCTTTACAATCTCCTGAAACTGCTCCGGCTCAAGCTGGCGGGTGCCGCCCCAGTCCCCGTCCAGACGGCCGATCAACGCATAATCCGTCTTGTACGGAGTGGTATCCAGTCTGTTGCAGTCGGCCAGATAGTCCAGAATCCTTAAGTTTGCCGTGTTCCGGAAAAGAGACCGGTACCTGGACGGACTGCGGCGGATATCCTCGATCAGGCCCGGATCCGTCTCGAAATAGGAACCGTCGATCACACAGGAGGAGAGGATGGAATCAATATAGATTTTCAGCTCCTTATTCGTATATCTTGAAAGATGCAGGCCGTTCACCCGCATGGAACGCTCCTTCGGATCAATGCCGATGATTCCGATCCAGTATTTCGTCACATCCTCCTGTCCGTTCCGATATTCGATACTGAGCCATTTTCCTTCGTGAACAGCCTTAAATATATCCCGGCACACCGTGTTCATGAGAGAATCCTCCGTCTGTCTGCAAATATTTCACGTCAGCCCTCAATGAACAGAACTCCAAGCGTTCCCGGGCCGCAGTGGGAGGAGACAACGCCGCCGGCCATGGTCTCCAGAATCTCGTCAAAATGATTCAGGGATTTCAGATACTGCCGAACCTCCTCCACAACCGCCGCATCGCAGGCGGAATGGGTGATAAACACACGGTCCTTTTTCGCCCGTTTCAAGTCCTCCTCCATGTCCGTGACATAGGACATGATCACCTTGTTGATATTGCCCCGGTATTTCTTCCCCGGCTTCATCTTTCCGTCCTCCACCAGGATCCTGGGATGGAGCTTCAACGCGCCTCCCGCCAGGGCCGCAAGGCCGCTGCATCTTCCGCCCCTGTGAAGGTAAACCAGGGTATCCACCACGAAGCTTGCCCGTACAAGAGGCTTTAACTCCTCCATACGCCTGACAATCGTTTCGGCGTCCGCTCCCTGCCCGGCCATGATTGCCGCCTCCACCACGAGAAGCCCGATTCCGGTGGAAAGATTTGCGGAGTTCACCACGCGAATCAGGTCTTCGGCCTCCAGCTCGCCGGCCGCAAGGCGCATCACGCTGCCGGATGCGGACATTTCGTCCGATATGGAAAAGCACACCACCTCCCGGTGCTCCTTCACATAAGGCTCAAGGAGCGCTATGGCATCCTCCAGGGACGGAGCGGAGGTCCTGGGAGTTGTCCCGCTCATATCCGACCACAGATAAATTTCCGGAGGAGTAATGCTCCTTCCGTCCAGAAATTCCCTCTCTCCCAGAAGGATATGAAGAGGAAGAATGGATATATCATACTTTTTAAGCAAATCCGCAGATAAATCACACGTACTGTCCGCAATTATTTTTACCATGTCAAAAACCTTACCTTTCCGTTTGTTGAGTTGATTCTAAATCTCCTAAAGCTCCTCCAGATAGAGGATATACTTTCTCTCCCGGATCCATTCAAGCAGATTCGGGCGGTCCTTACCCCTGCGCATTTCAAAACCGATGATCGCCGCCTGACCGTTCTCGTCGATCCGGCTTCTGGTCACGTCCAGGGATTTAATTCTGACATTCTGACAGCTTATGTCCTGCATGAACTGCCGGACACTGTTATCCCCGTTAAACTCTATGTACAGATCAAAGGAATTGGCGTTGCGGTGCATCTGAAGATCCACCCGGACAAGAACCCGGAGGGTGAACATAATAATGATCAGAGTGACCGCCGCCCCCTTCCAGAAACCGATTCCGATTGCCAGACCCTCGCAGGCGCACACCCACAGCCCTGCCGCCGTGGTCAGCCCCCTGACATGGTTGCGCCCTGTCACAATGATGGTGCCAACGCCCAGAAATCCCATTCCGCTGATCACCTGGGCGCCCAGCCTCGCCATATCGCCCTGATTGCCAAGAGCCACGTTCATGTACTGGCCGATCAGCATCACGAGCGCCGCTCCCACACACACAAGCGTGTGAGTCTTCACCCCGGCTCCCCGTCCTCTGCTGCTGCGCTCGATTCCCACCAGCATTCCCGCCAGCATGGCAAATAAAAGACGGCAGGTTACGCAAAAAAGGCTCAGGCTGTTCGCAGCTTCCGCCGTATTTCCCATAAAAAACCACCTTCTCTTCCGGTTCATTTTATCTTACCTATACCATACCCCATCAAAGGTCCGCAGGTCAACAAATTATTGAGGATTCATTGATTTCAGAATGGAAAACGGCTATACTGTAAACAAACAGAACAGGGATTTGGAAGCCCCAAATTAAGGGAAGGAGAGGGAACTCATGACACAGGTGCTCGGGATCGGAAATCAGGATTTTGAAAAAGTCAGGATAAACAATATCTTTTACATTGATAAAACCGATTTCATACGCAGGTGGTGGGAATCCGGCGACGAGGTGACATTAATCGCCCGGCCAAGGCGTTTTGGCAAAACCCTGAATATGAGCATGGTGGAGAAGTTCTTCTCCGTGGGATATGCCGGAAGGAGTGATCTCTTTGAGGGACTTTCCATATGGGAGGAGGAAAAGTACCGCACTCTCCAGGGGACTTATCCCGTGATCTCACTCAGCTTTGCCAAGGTCAAGGAAACCTCATACTCAAACGCGAGAAAGATGATCTGCCAGATTATTCAGAATCTTTATAACGAATATGATTTTCTGCTGGCCAGTGACAGGCTGAACCAAAATGAAAAGGATTTTTTCCGCCGGATTTCGGCCGATATGGAGGACTACATCGCCGCAGATTCTCTGAACGCCCTGTCCAACTATCTGATGAAATATTATGGGAAAAAGGTGATTATTCTTTTGGATGAATACGACACTCCCATGCAGGAAGCCTACGTGAACGGATACTGGGAGGAGCTGACCGCTTTTACAAGAAGCCTGTTCCATGCGGCCTTTAAAACAAATCCTTATCTGGAACGCGCCCTTATGACAGGCATAACAAGGATCAGCAGAGAATCCTTTTTCTCCGACTTAAATAATCTGGAGGTAGTGACATCGACCTCCGGCAAATACGCCGACTGCTTTGGGTTTACGGAAGAGGAGGTTTTTGCAGCACTTAAGGAGTATGGCTTGTCTGACCGGGTACAGCAGGTGAAAGAGTGGTATGACGGATTCACCTTTGGAGGCAGGCAGGACATTTACAATCCCTGGTCTATCATCAATTTTCTTGACAAACGGGAGGTTGGCGCTTACTGGGTCAACACAAGCAGCAACAGTATGGTGGGGAAGCTGATCCGGGAGGGAAGTCCCGAAATCAAGATGACCATGGAATCCCTTTTACAGGGCAAAACCTTCCACAGCACATTCGATGAGCAGATCGTATTCCATCAGCTGGACCAGGGGGATGAGGCGGTCTGGAGCCTCCTGCTTGCCAGCGGATATCTGAGGACAGTGCATTATGAGTTTAACACGATACGAAGGAAAGCGGAGTTTGAGCTCAAGCTCACAAATCTGGAAGTCCATGTAATGTTTGAGCAGCTGATCGAAGGCTGGTTCAAGGGCTGCGGCAGAGTCAATAACGCATTTCTCCACGCACTTATGACTGATGATGTAAAGGCCATGAACACTTATATGAACAGAGTTGCCCTGCAGACCTTCAGCTACTTTGACGCGCTCTCCCATCCCTCCGAGGAGGAACCGGAGCGGTTTTATCATGGATTTGTGCTGGGACTTGTCGTGGAGCTGGCTGACCGGTACGTGATTACCTCGAACCGCGAGAGCGGATTCGGAAGGTATGACGTGATACTCGAGCCCAGAAAGCGGCAGGACGGCTCCGTTGCCGATGACGGAATTATCATTGAATTCAAGGTACAGGACGATGATGAAAAGGATCTTGCCGACACGGTGCGGGAAGCCCTGCGGCAGATTGAGGAAAAGAATTATCAGGCAGATCTTGAGGCAAGGGGAATCCCCGCAAAGCGCATTCGCAGGTATGGCTTTGCCTTCTGCGGGAAAAGGGTTCTGATCGGCAGTTCTTTGACATCCGATTAAAAAAGCTGGCCGGACGGCCAGCTTTTTCACATCAGTTCTTGTTCCTTATGAAATCTCCACAGGCAGTATCAGCGCCGAGGGCCGGTCCGCACCGTAGAAAACCTGCTGCCGCGCCCTGATACATTCCACTGCGCTTGCGGAGGGCTCTCCGGAATTGGTATTTCTGTTGAATGCCGGATAAAAGCTGCTCATAACCTCCAGCCCGATTCTGTGTCCCTTCTCAAAATAAGCGCTGGTAAATCCCATGCTGATTTCAAGCCTCAGCTCCTGCCCGGGCCGAAGAAGCTTCGGTTCAAATCCGCCGTCCCGGAATCTGGCACGGCACATTCCCCATGTATATCCCATAATCCGCCCGTCCGGCCAGACATCCGTAAGACGGCATACGAAGTCAGTGTCCAAAGCGGAGGTTGCCGCATAAAGCAGCGCTTTGATTTCACCCGTCACGGCCATCCCTTCCTTCAAGGGCTCTGAGACAAAGGAGAGAATGTCCTCCCGTACCTCCTGTTCGCTCAGATCCGCCGTCATCTGCCTTCCCTTACTGTCCTTAAAATCGGAGCGCACCGGATCCTGGGGATCATAAAGATACTGTCTGCTTCCGCTGCCGCCCGGCATCCGCTCCGTCAGAGCATCCGATCCGCCATCCAGATACCAGGTCTCATATTGCACGTTTTCCGGCGGAAACGCCTGCGCCGTTTTCCACACATTTTTTCCAAGCATGAAATACAGCACATCAGGCTCCCCGGAAATTCCGTTTTCCTCCTGCTTGAGCCAGCAGTCCATCCAGCGGATCATCAGCTCGTCCATCTTTGCCGCTTTTCCGCTGGCCTCCGGACCAAAGTACAGATCCTCAATGCTGTCGGTCAGGGCTCCGCCATGGAACCAGGGACCCACCACCAGCTTCTGCCTGTCCCTGATCTTCGGGTTTTCCTTTCCCGCCAGGTACTGACGTATGGTTCCGTCCTTGGCCATATCAAACCACCCCGTGAGATGAAGCATTGCCGTCTCCATGTCCTCAAGCCTTATGGGATGATGTCCTCTGCGCCAGAAGGCTTCCTCCTCCGCGCCCTCCACAAGCTCTATGTAATCCTTAAGCAGCTCAACGCCATCCACCTTCGCCGCCTTCGTATCCTTCAGCGGAAGGGAAAATAAAAGCTCTCCAAGCCGCTCCTGGTTTTGCTTCAGTTCTCTGCGGATCCGCTCCCGCCGCTCGTCCTCCATCTTGAGAAAATCAAGCCTTGTCAGGGCCTGTCCGTAGAGCCAGTACATATGATGGCCTCCCACTGCCTTATACTCATTCACGGAAAAAGGAAGAAAGGATGCGTTCATATATGGACAGATGGCTTTCAGGTGAGGAGGCCGTCCCTCCGCCGCCGCATACTGCGTCCATCCGAAATAGGACAATCCGTACATTCCCACGTTTCCGTCGCACCAGGGCTGTGCGGCTGCCCACTCGACCGTGTCGTATCCATCCTCCACCTCGCTCTCTCCCGTGGAAATCAGGACACCTTCGGACCTGCAGCATCCCCTTGTGTCCTGTATCAGCAGACAATACCCGCTCTCCATCCACTTCTCCACATCAGAGTAGAGCCATTCCTGCGTAAAGCCCTCCTTATTGTACGGTGTCCGCATGACCACCACGGGAAATCGTCCGCCCTCGTTGGGCCTGTACAGGTCCCCGGCCAGAATAACCCCGTCCCGCATGGGGACGGGCAGATTTTTTTCTATTGTGTATCTCATAATTTAACCCCCTGAAATAAAATATTTGAGTATGCTCTGTTTAAATTATAGGGGAAAATTTTTGCGTCTCCTGCAAAAATCACGACCTTTTACATAGCAGGATAACGACTCTTTTTCGGATTCTCACCCTTTATCCCTCTTCGCGCACTGCCTCCGGTATTCCTGCGGGTTCATTCCCACCCTCCTGCGAAACAGCCTGGCAAAATATGAGAAATTATCAAAACCCACCTCGGCTGCCACAGCGCTTATGGCAAGATCCGTTTTATCCAGAAGCTGCTGCGCCTTCTCCACCTTTTTCCTGAGAATATAATCTGTGATCAGCATCCCCGCATCCCGCCGGAATACCCTTCCCAGATAATCGGGGTTTACAAACAGCGCCTCCGCTATACGCTTCCTCGAGAGGCGTTCCCCCAGATTGGCGGCGATAAAATCCTGGGCCCTTCCGGTAATGGTTTTCTCCCCTCCGGCATTCTCCCCCGCACCTTCCAGACTGTCGATCACGTCCGCAATCTCATGGGCAAACGCAGGCCTTCCCATACGGACGCTCACCCTACAGGGAAAGTACTGTTCACAGGCCCTGCACAGTTCCCGCACGTGACGAGCGCATGCTTCCCCGTCAATCCCCGACTCCCGCTTTGACATAAGAATACTCACAAAACGCTCACCGGATACACAGAGCGTCTGACCTGCCATATGGTCCCGCATGAGAATTTCATCCGCCACGTTGCAGAGGGCGAATTCCAGAATCCTTTTGTCCCGGCTTCCGATATCCCTTTTCCACTCCCGGATCCTGATCAGAACAGGAAGAAATTTTCCATACATGCTCCCGGAGATAAAAAAGATTCCTCTCTTTTCGGCTTCCCGGATAATATCCTCCCGCTTCCCCTCAAGCCGCCTCTCCACGATATCCAGCCAGAAATCCCCCAGGATTCTGGGCAGATTCTTTTCCCACCTCTCCCTCAGACCTTCCAGCTCGCAGTAATGAACGGCCTCCCGCCTCCTTACTGCGGCAAGACGGATGTTTTCCTCCAGCTCCCGGGGGCTTGCCGGCTTTAGCAGATACGCTGCGCATCCCAGACGCATAGTCCGGGCAATGCTGGAAAATTCCGCATCATGGCTCAGGATGACAAGCTGAACCGCCGGATACGCTCTGCGGGCCCACTCCAGAAATTCAATTTCTGTCTCCTGCTGCATCTCCATGTCACACAGAACAATGTCGACATCGCTCTCCTCCATTTTCTTTCTTGCCTGCCCGGCTCCGCACACCGTTAAAACCGTGTCTATCCCGAGCCTTTCCCAATCAATTCCACCCTCAGCAGGGCTTTCCTCAGCAGCAATCAACAGCTTCATCCGTATTCCACTCCGTTATCCGCAAATAGCTTGAAATACCGCCGCAGATCAAGGGCAGTATGTTCTTATACACTATCATACTCCAATTGTCTTTTCCACGCAAACGCATCCTTCCTCCCTGTGTCTTCTGGCCCGCCTGTAAAAGGTGTCCGTGGTAAGATTGCACTGCCGGGCCGCCTCCTTTGCCGATATTTCCCTCGACAGCCACCTGTCGTAGATCTGTTCAAAATTCTCGGGAACCGGCTTCCTCGGCCTTCCGAACCGCACGCCCCGCATTTTGGCCGCCTCGATCCCCTCCCTCTGCCTGATCCTTATATTGCAGCGCTCGTTTTCGCTGACATAGCTAAGCAGCGCAAGGACCAGGTCGGCAATCAGAGTGCCCAGCAGATCCTTGCCCTTCCTGGTATCCAAAAGCGGCATGTCAAGCACTACCACATCCACCTTCTTCTCCTTTGTGAGGATTCTCCACTGCTCCAACACCTCCTCGTAATTCCTTCCCAGGCGGTCAATGCTCTTGATATACAGCAGATCGTCTGCCTTAAGCTTTTTCAGCATTTTTTTATACATGGGACGCTCGAAATCCTTTCCCGACTGCTTATCGAGGAATATATTCTTTCTCGGCACCCTGTTCTCTCCCATGGCAATCATCTGTCTGTCCTCGTTCTGTTCTCTTGTACTGACTCGCACGTATCCGTATGTACTTCCCATAAAAACCTCCTGTTTTTCTCATTTGTTCAGAGCAGGCTTTGTCCTGTCTCAGGCCTTCCAGATTATTTTATCCGGGTTATGAGAAAAGCTACAATGGTAGTAATGAGATTAGTTTTACAACCAGGGGAGAGCCAAAGAACTATAAGCCTCTGTAAACCTGAATGGAAAATATTTTACCGCACATATTAAAGACGAAGATATTGTAAAACAGGGCCGGCTTATGGTAGAATTTAACAAAAGCACAGATCGAAAATGCCGGATATAGCTTTAAAAATGTATTAATATAAGGAAAAGGAGGCACTAGAATGCAGCAGTATTCAGGAAAACCAGTGTATAAGGGGATCACTATGGGGCCGGTGGCAGTCCTCGAAAAGCAGGACGA
>CAJUIO010000028.1 GCA_910586025.1 uncultured Lachnospiraceae bacterium | reverse complement strand
GGCGTCGGAGGCCTTCGTTCTATCCATTAGACTACGGGTGCATGATACTGTGAACCTTATTAATTATTACAAATTTGTTACATCACCTTGAATATCATACCATAAGCTTTTGAGATTGTCTAGTATGCTAATTATAAAAAACTTCTAAAATCTTTGTGGATTTATTTAGCCAAGCTGACGGACCGAATTATCCTCTCTCGCAAAATAGTATACAGAATCAGCAAGAATCTCGCTTTCCTCCACCTGTGTCTTGTTGATTTCCGTTACCATATCAAGCAGTGCAGGCGTGGAAGAATGCTCGGACACGGGAAGAAGGATCACTTCATGAACAGAACTTGGAAGAATATAAAAATCGCTGTTTATCAATCTGGAAAATTTTTCCAGTATATTTACATAGAGTATGCAGGCGGCTCCGTAAAGCTTCTGTGTATTGCTGAGCACATACATGGGAATTTTGTTTTCCTCTCTCTCAAAATCCCTTTGAAGCTGGGATAGGAGCTCGTCCATCCATTCCTGTCCGTCAGGTCCCAGTCCGCCCGCTTCAAACAAAGAGGCTTTATCCGCCAGTCCCTTTTCAAGCATCTCCACCATCACGTTCTCAATGTTTTCAATCTTGGCCGGAAACAGAACCTGCGTGTTGCTCCTGGCGTTTTGATACAGCTCCTCCAGAGAAATATCCCATTTTTCCAGATGCTCCCTGCAGATCAATATGGAAGCCTTCCCATAAAAGGGAGGCTCCTGAACCGAATAATAAAAGATAACGGCCAGGTCAAGAAACCTTTTAAACGGAACATCCACGAGAAGCTCTTTATTCTTTTCGTAATTTACCAGACGGAAGGCAATCTGTCTCTTCGCCTTTTGGTAGTCAGTAAAATTGGAGAGATCCACAGATTCCTCAAAACGGTTTTTGCGGTAAATCTGCCAGATTGTCTCCGCAATTTCCCCAATCCCCAGACCGTTCCGGTAATCGCCGAAAAAGTCGTCGATATAGATTGTGGGAGACGTATTGCATCCCTTCTCTTCTATAATAATGCCCGTCAGTTCTATTCCGTTGTTTTTCTTGACCGTGCCAGAAAGGATCCGGAATCCGCTCCCGGCCTTTTCCTGTATTTTCTTGACAATCGCTGCCGTGAATACGGCGAAATTCATAGATGTGTTTTTCATAGAAATCCCTCTTTCTTTCGATTTGCATTATTTTAAATTGTGACACGCGGGGCTCTTACCCTCTCTGTCAGCAGAGAATCCTGCCGCGCATGAAGATTTTTAGAGCGCAAAAAAGACAATGAAGCGTGTTCATTGTCTTTCAGGCTCTGGAAATATGAGAACAAAACGCATTGCATCGCAACACATTCTATACACGGGATAAATATTCTCCGGTTCTCGTATCAATCTTGATCTTGTCGCCGGTTTCTACAAATAAAGGCACATTGACAACAGCCCCTGTCTCCACTGTAGCAGGCTTGGTTGCGCCTGTTGCCGTGTCGCCCTTAAAGCCGGGCTCCGTCTCCGTGATCTCAAGTTCTACGAACAGGGGAGGTTCAATCGCAAATACGCCTCCGTTATGTGAGCATACCTTAACCATTTCATTTTCTTTCACGAACTTCAGCGTATCGCCGATCGTAGCCGCATCAAGCGCAATCTGCTCATAGGTTTCAACGTCCATAAAATTAAACAGATCTCCGTCTGAATACAGATACTGCATATCTTTTCTGTCTATTCTCGCCTGGGGGCACTTCTCGGTAGGTCTGAAGGTTTTCTCCACCACGCCGCCGCTCTTGATATTTTTCAGTTTGGTCCTGACAAAGGCCGCACCCTTGCCGGGCTTCACATGCTGAAATTCAATGATCTGGTAAACATTATTATCTAACTCAATCGTAATACCATTTCTGAAATCACCTGCAGAAATCATAAAAAATATTCCTCCTCATATTCTCACGTTATAATTCTTTATCAGTTTAATATATAAATTGATATTTTTCAACCACTTTCTGCATGAAAGAAAGAAAATGAAAGAAAAACTTCTATTAATTTTTTATAAAGCTTCCGTCCTTTCCAGCAAATAATCCACCGCTTCCAGATATCCGTCCAGCCCATGACCATAGATCTGCCTGTCACAGGCAGGTGCCGTCACGGATATTTTGCGGAACTCCTCTCTCTTTGTGATATCCGAGATATGAATCTCCACCTTGGGAATCGTTACGCTTGCCAGTGCGTCGTGGATGGCATAGCTGTAGTGGGTGTAGGCTCCGGGATTGATCACGATGCCCTGCGTCCCGTCAAAATAGGAGTCCTGAATCCTGTCAATGATCGCGCCCTCATGGTTGCTCTGGAATACCTCGATCCGGCAGCCGCACTGCTCTCCCTTCTCCGCGATCATGCGAAGCAGATAATCATAATCCCGGGTTCCGTAAATATTTTTCTCCCGGATTCCAAGAAAGTTCAGGTTCGGTCCGTTGATAATCAGTATTTTCATGCTCTCTCCTCCATTTTCTCCGTAATCCCGGCTATAATCTCCTCGAAGCTTTTTCCGGAAACCTCAATGGTTACATCCGCCCCCTCCGTATAAAGGGCTTCCCTTGCCTCAAGCAGCTCCCTGATTTTCTCCCTGGGATTCTCTCCCTGAAGGAGCGGCCTTGCGGTATCTCCTTTCAGTCTTTCGTAAACGCACTCCGGCGTTACCTTCAGATAATATACTGTTCCAAGCTCCTTAAGAAGCTTCCTGTTTTCCTTCCTTACGGGAAGTCCTCCTCCCGTGGAAATAATCTGTCCGTCCGCCGTCCCAATCAGCTCCCGGATGCACTCGCTCTCCATGCGCCGGAACGCCTCCTCCCCGTCCTTGGCAAAAATTTCCGAGACGGTTTTTCCCTGTTTCTTCTCAATCCATTTGTCCGTGTCTATGAGCGTGCGCCGCAGCACATAGGAGAGCCGGATCCCCACACTGGTCTTTCCGCAGCCCATAAAGCCGGTCAGTATGATATTGTCCTTCATCGATTCTTCTCCTGCAAAAGTCTGTAGATTTCCTGAATTTTTTCCTCCGGAACCTGAGCCTCATTCCAGAGCTCATAGGCGGCAATTCCCTGATAAAGCAGCATTTTCAGGCCGTTAAAGGCTCTTCCTCCCGCTTCCCTCACCAGCCTCATAAATTTTGTCTCCTCCGGATTATAGATCAGGTCATAGGCCGTGTGGATCCGCCTGTAAAATTCCGGATCCTCGATTACCGCATGCTCCTCATTCGGATGGAGGCCCACACTGGTTCCCTGTATCGCCAGAAGGGGGCGGCATGGAAGCTTTTCATAATCTGACACAGCCATGGGCTCCATGCATTCCCGGTCAAAAGCCCGATTGACCTCATCCGCAAGGCTTCCTGCCTTTTCCGGGGAGCGGTTCAGAAGGTAGACCCTTTTTGCCTTCTTCTCCCCGCACAGAAATGCGGCCGCCCTTGCCGCACCGCCTGCGCCAAGCAGTACGATCTCCTCTCCCTCTATCTTGATCCCCTCGATCCTCATGGCCCGGTATAATCCTGAAATGTCCGTATTATATCCTTTATATCCGCCCTCTCTCCTGACCAGCGTGTTGACGGCGCCGATCTTTTCCGCAAGAGGGTCAATTTCCGCAAGAGCTCCCAGCACGTCGCTCTTATAGGGCACGGTCACGTTCAGGCCTAAGATATTCAGACCGTAAGCGCCCTTCACGGCATCCCGGATCCTGTCCTTTTCCACATGAAAGGGCACATAGACGAGGTCATGTCCCAGCATGCCGGCCAATGTGTTATGTATCAAGGGAGATACTGTATGCTCAACCGGATTCCCGATCAGGCCGCAGAGCCTGGTATGTCCGCCTATCTCTGTCTTCGTCATCCTTTTTGTCCTTCCCCTCTCTTCTCCTGTCTTTTGAGGTTTCTTTTATAAAAGAAGAGCACGATCTTTTCCAGATATCTTTTCAGAACAATCTGGATCTCCTCCTTCTTGTCTATGGGCTGCACCAGCAGGGACAGAATCCCCGCACTGCGCGCCCCCCACACGTCCGTAAACAGCTGGTCTCCCACAAACAGGGTGTTTCCCCGATCCGTTCCCAGCCGCCTCATGGCCTCCTCATATCCTCTCCTTGCAGGCTTTCCGGCCTTGAAAATATAGGAGACCTTTACCGCATCATTAAACATCTTTACTCTGGGCTCCTTGTTGTTGGACAAAAGCATAATGCCAAAGCCCAGCCCTTTCAGATTCTCGATCAGCGCTATGCTCCGTTCATCCGCCGGAGCGCCGTGGGGAACCAGAGTGTTGTCAATATCGAAGATAATGCCCCTGTAGCCCTCTTCATAATACCTCCCGTAATCGATCTCATAGGCGGACCGAAGATAGCGGTCCGGATAAAACTTCTGCAGCATAGCGCTCCTCCTTTTAAGAATCCTGTCCCATGAGGCTCTTAAACCTCTTTTCCGCCGTTTTCACGGCGCACCCGGTAGATCTTCCTTTTTCCCAGCTTCAAAACCGAATCCGGGCCGGCCGAAAAGGAATTTACATCCGTTACGGTCTCCCCGTCCAGCTTCGCTCCGCCCTGAAGGAAGATACGGCGGATCTCGCTCTTTGATGCGAAATCCCCTCTCTCCACAAGCCATGAAGCGAGCTGCTCATAGCAGGAGCCCTCCGGCCTTAGCGCAATCACCGGCGCATCCTTTGGAACCGCATCCTCCTGGAAAACAGACACAAACCGCTCTCTTGCCCTGTCCGCCTCCACATCCGAGCTGTACAGCCGGGTGATCTCATAGGCCAGCTCCATCTTCACGTCCCGGGGATTCTCACCGTCCTCAAGCCGATGCCTGATTTTGTGAACCTCATCCGGCTTTACATCCGTACAAAGATCATAATACTTGATGATCATCTCATCCGGTATCTTCATGACCTTCTCAAAAATCACTGCGGCGGGCTCGCTGATGCCGATGTAATTGCCAAGGCTCTTGCTCATCTTCTCTGTGCCGTCAATCCCCTCGAGGAGCGGCATGAACAGCGTCAGCTGGGGCTTCTGGCCGTAATCCCTCTGAATGTTCCTTCCCATCAGAATATTGAAGGTCTGATCCGTGCCTCCCAGCTCTATGTCCGCCCGGATAGCGACGGAATCGTAGGCCTGCATCAGGGGATAAAAGAATTCATGCACGGAAAGGGGTAAATGATTGGTATAGCGGTTGTTAAAATCGTCCCTTTCCAGCATCCGGGCCACCGTACACTTGGCCGCAAGCTCGATGACATCCGAAAAGGTCATCTTGCCAAGCCACTCGCTGTTATAATAAACTTCCGTCCGGCTTCTGTCAATGATCTTGAAGATCTGCTCCATGTAGGTGTTGGCGTTTTTCTCCACATCCTCCCTGGACAGCTGTTTTCTGGTCTTTGACTTGCCTGTGGGATCACCGATCATTCCCGTATAATCGCCGATGATGATGACCGCCACATGCCCCATATCCTGGAGCTGCCTGATCTTGCGAAGAACCACGGAATGTCCGATGTGGATATCCGGGGCGGAAGGGTCAAGTCCAAGCTTGATGCGCAGAGGCCTCCCTTCCCTTTCGGCCTCACAAAATTTTTCACGGATTTCCGCAAGCTCCGTATGCTGTGCCACACCCTTGAGCATCATGGAGATCTGGTTTTCGATCTCCCGCTCCCGGGCGTTTTGCAGTTCAATATTTGACATGGCGTTTCTCCTCCTTATAAAAAAGAATCCTGCTCCGCAGGATTCTCCGCCTGCGGCGAGTCGCTTCAGCGACATGATTCTTTTCCGCCGCAGTGCGATCCTTGCGGAGCGTTTTTGTTTCATAGGGCGCAATTTCCTATGAAACGAAAAAAGACCCGTCCTCTGATCAAAAGGACGAGTCTGTCGTGTTACCACCTAATGTTTGCATATGGCTCACGCCATACACCTTAGCAGGCACATAATTATGCCCTGGCATGTAACGGTGCCTTCCGTCGCAGCCTACTCGTTTCCTTTCGGTGCGCCGCTCCGGGATGTATTTCGTACCGCTTTTCCTGCGCCTCTCATCAGCCGGCTGCTTTCTGTCGGAACCTTGCCAGTATTACTTCTTCCCATCTTCGCTTTTTCTCTATTACTTGTCGTGCATGCAAAACAGATAATGTTTAAATCATATACTGTGTCCATACAAAAGTCAAGAGAATTTGTGGCACTATGTCAAGAAAAAATTCATCCAATTCGGTTAGCAGATCTTCTCTTTCCCGAATCAGTATCTCCACGTTTTTACGAAATCTCTCTTTTCAGAAAAGTGTTCTCGTAGCTTTTTCAATTATTCACATTTAATCCAATACCGCTTATAGTTTTTTTTCAAACTCTCGTCGTAATAGACATTTTCATATTTTCCGCCATTGGATTCTATAACCTTTGTCGAACCGATATTATCATTTCTGCAAGTTATTATGACTTTTTCAAGCCCTATATCTCTCGCTTTTTCTAATGCAAGCTTCAATAGTATCTTTCCATATCCCTTTTTTCTTTCACTCGGTCTGACTAAATAACCGATATTTCCACCATGATTGATTAACGTACCCTTTAATGTATGCCTTAGAACAAAACCACCTATTAATTTTTCATTATCAAATACGCCAAAAGTTGTTTGAGGAGAATAATTTGGGGGGATTTGTTCTTGATACTTCCATTTTTCCAGTTCCTTTAGGAATGCGCTATAATCTTCCATTTTTCCTACATGTTCCAATCCTTCAAAATCTGCGTCATATTCATTTATTTCATTGATCATATCAAGTAATTGCTTTTTGTTTTGTTCAGTAAATTCTTTCGCAATTATCATAAAAATACCTCCCGATATTTCGGTTTATCAATCTAATTTCTTTCAGCAGGTACACAACTTTGAAACTTGTTTCGTAATATCTCCGTCATTCAGAATCGTCTGCTTATGTGTCCGAACAAATGATGTAGCAGACAGCTGAAATGCAGACCATTCCCGTCATTAGATTACCTCCAGCTCATCAAATTCGTCATAAAACATATCCCAAACAGAATCATACGGTCTTACTTTTTCAGCATCCTTCCTGATATCCTCCAAAGACAGTGGCCTGTTATACCATTCCCCCCCTTCCGGAAGACCTTTTCGTGAATTACGCCAGGAAATCTCTCTGACATCTTCTACATACATGCCATCACGAGTGAAGCATCTACGCACTTTCTCTGACACTGGTCCGTATTTCCACCCTTCAAATTCCTCGTTGATCATAGGAGTATTCGTAATGGCAAGACTTTCCCACTGTGCAAAGTCAACACCCCCGCAGCAAGCTGACGGGGCATCAAACTTGCAACGCAGCAGAGCGCAACATATCTTTGATATGTGGGGTATTGGCCCTTGCGGCAGTCGCCATACAATAGAAAGCAAGCTTTCTATTGTCATGAATGTGCATACAAGCATGCCCGCTTGGCTCGTTGCCCGCAGGAATAAAGCAATTTATGCAGTTTCATTTCATCAATCACTTCTCCAGACTGGCGCTTATATTCGTCATAAATATATTAACATCAATGATTCCACTGACGTTCTCCTGGTGGAACGCTCCACCAGTATCCTTTAAGCTGGTAGTTTTAACCAGAAGCGTTCCTCCGAATGATTTACTTTTCTACAATCTGTGATAAAAAGTTTATCCAATATCTCTTTTTCAATTTTTCCTGCCATCATCGTCAATCGTTTCAAGCGTGTTTTCCCCAATGCCGCCGTTCTTTTCTATCACCCTTGCCGAGGCAAAATTATCTTCATCGCAAGTGACCAATACCTTGTCAAAATGAAAATTTTCTTTTGCATATTGCAGAGACAATGCCAGTAATTTTGTTCCATATCCCTTATTCCATTTGCTAAATCTCACTTCATAGCCTATATGCCCGTCAGACAGAAGCAGCCTGTCTGTTAAATAGTGTCTTATATCTGTACAGCCGATAAATTCGTTATCGGTTACCAACCATAACATAGAAGAAGGCACACGTTCCGGCGGTAAATCTATACCGTTTCGGTATTGACAGGCAGTTTCAATTACCGTTTCGGGAGGACATAAGCATTCATCCATACCTGCTCTGAAATTGACATCTTCATTATATGCTTCAATATAAGAATTCAGGTATTCTTCACAAGGCGTTATCAGTCTAAGATTTTCCATTTTCACCTCCGGCCAATTTCAAATGCTTACTGTATGGTGTCAATAAATCATCAATATATAATCAGTCTTTTGACCACAATTCATATGCCTTTTCCCATGTATCTAACATAAAAGGCCGTCTTTTATCATCAATTTTATCGGCATATTCCTCCGCAAATCTAAGGAAGTAAAACATATGCTCTCTGGCTGTTCTCAGCTCCTGAATAATGATTTTACTCCATACATTTGCTTTTACAAACTGGTCACTTTTTACCAGAATATCTATATATTCCTCCATGTCAAAAGGAATACGCCTTTCTTCCGCAATGATATTTCCCGTGTCCGAAATATCAAGTATTGTATACGGAATACTGCCCATCACCCCATCCATCGGCAAACCGCAAGAACCTGGATTGATTAAAATGGTTTTCCCATCTGTCGATTGATAGCTCCACTGAATATGGGAATGACCAAATATGTACACACCTTGATCCAGCTCTGAGAAAATCTGTTGAAATCTATCATTGTTATCAAAATAATTATGTATATCCGCCCGAAAAGAATCTGATGTGATATCTTTGTCCTTGTATCTTTTTGCAACTTGTCGTGTTGACCATTCTTTATGCTCACAATCCGCAATGAACTCCTCAGACGAATGTGCTATGTGTAGAGCAACATCATTGCACGTAAATTTGAGCATATTGGGCATCGACAGTATAAAATCGAGATTATCCGCACTAATAGCCCGATAGCCGTAATATGATATTTGCATCTGCCCGTCAGTCCACGTTTTTTGATCTTTATCAACAAGATTCTCTAAATATTTTTCTTCGTTTCCCCGTATAATATGCTTTTTATCTAAACAGCGTATTCTTTGAATACATTCATTGGGATAAGGATTACTAAGACAATAATCGCCAGCAAAAATAAAGTTCTCGATATTGTTGTTATCTGCATCTTCCAGCACCGCATCCAATGCCGGAAGATTTCCATGTATATCTGAAATAATTGCAAATCTCATATTTATCACCTGTTTAGAAAATTCCTGTTTGTCAAATTGTCCAACAACATTACTTTATCACAAACACGCAAACAATTCCACTAAACGATTTCTGAAAATTTGCACACTGACGGCTGCGAGTGAACAGTAACGGACAATGAGCTCATATTTTTTTATAAAAATGTGTAAGGTATCATAAGATACTAAAGTATGTTATTCTAAACCACAGAAATGGAAATACAGCAAAATTATTTATGAGGCGAAAAGCATGAAATCACATGAAAAATATCTGCAGGACTTAAAGCAATGGCTTCATGATACATCGGATTTTCCATTGGAGGAGATGTCTGATTTTTTTACAAAGCGGCTGGACGGTTATGAAGGAACATATGTCTATTTGGGAAAAATCTTATCAGATGTTTTCGGAAGTCTTACCCTCTAATTGTCAGAAAATTTTAGACTTAGGATGTGGAACCGGCCTGGAATTGGATAAAATCTGGCAAAAATATCCTGACACGGAAGTAACAGGTGTGGATTTATGTCAGAGTATGCTGGACGAGCTGCTGAAAAAGCATTCCGACAAACGTCTTACCACAGTGTGTCAGGATTATTTCAAATACGATTTGGGATGCGAAAGGTGGGATGCGGTAATTTCTTTTGAAAGCCTGCATCATTTTTTGCCGGAACGCAAAAAGGAACTGTACCGGAAAGTCTATAATGCTCTAAAGCATGGCGGCATTTTCCTTGTGGGAGATTACATTGCCTGTTGTGACGAGGAAGAGGAACTATTGCGCAGTGTATACCTGAAACGGAGAAAGCAGTTCGCAATACCAGATAATCGATTTGTTCATTTTGATATTCCGCTGACCCTGGAGCATGAAAAAGAATTGCTGCAAAACGCAGGATTTTCGATTGAAAAAGTCTTTGACAATCCTGACGGTGCAACAATTATGGCAGCCGGAAAAGGAAGAACCTGAAATTCTATCAGGTGGAGGTTCTCTTATGAAAATTGAAACGCAGCGATTGCTGATTCGAGATGTAACAACAGAAGATCAAATACCATTTGTTAAAATGGCTGCAGACGGAAGCCTAAATGATTGCGGCTTTGACAGAGACTGCGGTCATTGGATCGCAAAATGGACAGAAGAGGCAAGAAGCTTGGCCCTTAGGGATAATCCCCATACGGATTATCTGGCTTATACGATAACCTTAAAGTCTGAAGACGCAGTAATCGGCTCTGTTGGATGCTCCTATTATGAAGACCTTCAGAAAACAGGTATTACATATTTTATCGGGGCACAATATAGAGAAAACGGATACGCAGTTGAAGCAGTTAAAGCATATACTGACTATTTTCTCAATCATTATAGTACAAAAAGAATGATTGCGACAGTGAGGGACGAAAACACACCGTCTTGGAAAGTGATTGAAAAAGCAGGATTTATTTTGAGCGAAAAGAGAATGTACAAAGATCTAAACGATTCCGAAGAAACGTTATATCGCTTCTACGAAATCGTCAGATAAAAACCGGACAGAATTTTCCAATCTGCCTTTAAAGGTTCACTGTTCCAGCTTTTCCCCGATCCTGTTCTTCTGGTCATCAATCTCGTTCAGTGTCCTGGAGCACTGGGCATCCTGAGCGATGGCACGCAGGATCAGATTCACATCCTCCGGAGAAAACATTCCGATGGCCTTTGCCAGATCATCGATATTGTCCCGGTTCACCCGAAGGCTTCCGCCGCCTGAAAGGGGAATATTCAGCACGTTCCCGGGATTGCTCATATCTCCAAGACAGATGGAATTCGTCTCATAGTCACACACAAATACCACTCCGTTATACTCAATGATTCCGTTCCTCTCAAGGGCTTCATAGGGAACCTTCCTCTCATCTGTCTGAATTTCCCGTGATCTCTCCCCCTTGTGCGTCCCAAGAGATTCCCTGAGAGCCCCGTCAAAGGAAAGTCCGCCCTTTTCTAACTGCGGTCTTTTTACCGCCCATCCGGCCATATACTCCTGTCCCGTTCCTACTACTGAAATCATCTTATCCCGCCTCTCCTTCTTAAGATCAAATTCCCGCCGCAAGCTTCCCGCATTCCGAAAGGATCACTCCGCCTCCTCCCCGGACGCAAACAAAAGATTCCCAAGATTCAGGGTCTGCACCAGTCCCTCCGCAAAGACCGCCTCGTCGAAGTCTCCCCGTCTTATGGCCGCCTCCTGAATCACCCGCTTCTGGATCTGCTTCTCCTTCGCGGCCTCCTGACACTGCTTCATATATTTCTTAAAGCGCTTGCATCTCTTCTCCCAGAAGCTCTCCTCAGCCTCCTCGTCATAGATAATGCCTCCCCGTCCGCCACGAAAGCCCAGATACCAGCCGTCTCCCCGATACTCCTCCTTCGTGGCTCCGAAGCGGTGAACCGCAAAGCTCTCACCGGCCACATCCGCCCAGGGATCCTGATAGGAAAAATCCTTCCGCAGTACGTCAAGCACCCACCTTTCATACTCCGGATCCTTTTTCATGGCCTCAAAGCCGGCATCCGATATATGGACACAGACCGAGCGCATCATCTGGGAGGGATGCATGGGAATCTGAGATATCTTTCCATAGATATATTGCTTGTATTCCTCCAGGGTCATATTGCTCCGGAACGCAGCCTCCGCCTTATCGACAGCTTCGGCCCTGGAGCCGGCTTCCTTCTCCGTCACCAGACCGCCAAAGCCTCCCTTATCCCTGATACCGGAACCGGAAGCCAGGCCGTTCACAAGCCCCGCATAAGTCCTGCTCATATAATTAATATACAGATCATTGTTCGCCATAAGCATTTCCCCCATATTCTGTTTTTTGTATCGTACCGAAGGGAAAAATTCTTTAGACGGATGAAACCAATTAAAGCAAAGCTGTAACAAAGCCCTTGTCAGACCACAATTCCCGCGGCGGAAAGGAGACTTCCCGTATATTCGTGCCTGTGATGAAAATAAACCTCTTCCACCGGACCGCTCTCCACGATCTGCCCGCCCTTCATGATCAGCACCCGGTCGCACATCTGATAAACCACCCGCAGATCATGGGAAATAAAAAGAACAGACAAATTCATTTCCGAATGAATTCTCTCAAAAAGCTCCAGTATCTGGGCCTGAATCGTCACATCAAGAGCGGATACCGGCTCATCCGCAATCAGAAGCCCGGGCTCTAGCATCAGCGCCGCGGCTATACAGACTCTCTGCCGCTGTCCGCCGGAAAGCTCTCTGGGATATCTGTCTGCGAACTTTTCATCCAAACCAACCCTTTGCAGCATGGAAACCACCCGTTCCTTTCGCTGCGGTGCATCCATTTTTCCTCTGAGGCGGAGAGGCTCTTCCAGGATCCACCCCACCCTTCTGGCCGGATTCAGGGAACCGTAGGGATCCTGAAATACCATCTGGGGACTGGAAACCGCCTTTACGATTTCTCCCTCATAGGGTATCATGCCCAGAATTGCCCTTGCGAGAGTCGTCTTTCCACTGCCACTCTCTCCCACAAGGCCCAGAATTTCTCCCCTCTCCATGGAAAAGGTAAGCTCCTTCAGTATCTGTATGCTTTTTTTCTTCTCGAAGGGGGTCTTCCTTCTCTCCTGATAAGACACGGAAAGATTTGAAACCTCCAGAATTTTTTCCGCCATATGACTGTCCTTTTCTTCTCTGCGGATTTACCCTCTCCGCATTACCTTTGGAATTGCCCCGATCAGCCTTCTGGTATAGTCCTCCCCGGGATTTTCAAAAATCTGATCCGTCAGACCGCTCTCCACCACATATCCGCCCTGCATGACAAGCACTCTCCGGCACAGCCCTCTCACCAGGCTGAGGTCATGTGAAATAAACAAAACAGCCGTCCGCTTCTGTCTGTTCATCCTTTTGAGCAGCTCTACGATCTGAGCCTGAATCGTCACGTCCAGGGCCGTGGTAGGCTCGTCCGCAATCAGGAGCTTCGGCTCACAGATCATGGCCGCGGCAATCATGACGCGCTGACGCATGCCTCCCGAAAGCTCATGCGGGTACTGATGGTAGATGCGCTCCGGGTGGTCCAGCTCCACCTCGGAAAGCATCCGGACCGCTCTCTCATACCGCTCCTGCTTAGACAGCTTTGTGTGGATCCGCAAAGCCTCCTCGACCTGCCATCCGACCTTTTTTACAGGATTCAGGGAAGTCATGGGCTCCTGGAAGATCATTCCGATCTCGTTTCCCTGAAGCTGCCGCAGCGCCTTTCTCTCACAGGTGAGCAGATCCACTCCCTCAAAGAGGATCTCCCCCCGCTTTTGCATGTCCTTCCTGCTCAGAAGGCCCGCTATCGCCAGGGCGCTCATGGACTTTCCGGAACCTGATTCCCCCACGAGGCCTACGATCTCCCCCTGCTCCATAGTGAGATCAAAATCAAACACCACCGTCTCAGGAATCAAATGGTCATGGAACTCAATATTCAAATCGGTAACCCGCAGAAGCTCTTTACTCATTCTTAAGACCATCCCCCAACAGACTAAAGCCAAGTACCATCAGTATAATCACCACACCGGGAAAAACCGCATAGGCCGGGGCACGAAACAAATAGGACTGAGCCTCCGCCAGCATTCTTCCAAGACTTGCGTCCGGAGGCTGAACCCCGATTCCCAGAAAGCTCATTCCCGCCTCGGCCAGCACCGCATTGTTGAAACCGATCATCACCGCGGACAGAAGCACTGTCAGGGTATTTGGCAGAATATGGACGAACATGATCCGGAAATCCCCGGCTCCCTGGAGCCTGGCATTTTTCACATAATCCATATTTTTACATTTTATAAATTCACCGCGCACAATCCTGGCAAAGCTGGGAATAAAGGCAATGCCCAGAGCTATGACCACCTGATACCTGCCGCTTCCTGATATGCTGATAAAGGTCAGGGCAAGCAGGATGCTTGGAAAGGCAAAAACGGCATCATTGACGCGCATCAGGATCTCGTCAACAATTCCACCATAATATCCCGTGAGCGCTCCCAGGATAACCCCGAAAAAGGTGCCGATAAACACTGTTCCCGCCGCAACCAGCCAAGTGGTCCGGCTTCCCTCCAGAACCCGTGAAAAAACATCTCTTCCGAAATTGTCGCAGCCCATCAGGTGCCGGATGGACACTCCCGCAAACTTATCCGCCGCATTCATGGCATCGGGATCATATGGAGTGTAAAAAATACCGATCAGGATAAACAGCATTATCACCCCGGTCAGCCCGCCCCCGAGTATCAAATTATAATTCTTTTTCCTGTTGACATTCACAGCCATATCCTCTACTCAACCGTAATCCTCGGATCCACCAGGCCGTAGATGATGTCCACGGCCATATTCACAAGCAACACCAGAACGGCGATACATACGATCACCGCCATCACTACCGGATAATCCCGGTTGGATATAGCGGAAAGAAGAATCCTGCCAAGCCCCGGAATCCCGAATACCTGCTCGATAATAAGGCTTCCCGCTATCATATCCGCAAGCGCCATTCCCAGAAATGTGATCAACGGAATCAATGCGTTTTTGAGCACGTGCTTATAGAGCACGTCCCTGGTTGCGTTTCCCCTGCTGTAGGCCGTTCTCACATAATCCAGCTTTGATTCACTAATCAGCGAACTGCGCAGAAGCTTCACAGCCATGGCCGCCTTGGGAAGGGCGATGGCAAGCGCCGGAAAAAACAGATAGGACACAAAGCCCGCAAAGCTTTTTTCATAGGAGACATATCCTCCCGGCGTGAACAGACGGAAGATCCTGCCAAATACCAGGGTAATCAGAATCCCTGCAAAAAAAGGCGGAAACGCCATAATCACCTGGTTAACCATATAGATTGCCCGATCCACCCATCCGCCCGCATGTCTTGCCGTATAAATTCCCATGGGAACCGATATGATTACGATCAGGATAAACGCCATGATTGTCAGCGTGACGGTCACAGGAAGCTTGTCAAGCACCATCTCCCCAACGGGCAGACGATAGCTGTAGGAGGTTCCCATGTCCCCTGTAAGGAAGCCTTTGGCCCATCTTCCGTACTGAACCAGCACCGGATCATTCAGTCCGAGCTCCTGGCGCAGGGCGGCGATCCGCTCCGGCGTGGCATCCGTCCCCAGCATGGAGGTTGCCGGATCTCCCGAAATCAGATGAAACGCAAGAAAGACAAAGAGTGTCACGGCAAACAAGGTGAGCAACATCGTAATCATCTTTTTCCCTGCATACCGCATCTCTTTGTCCTCCTCTTACAGACCCTCTCTCTTACTGCGCCAGTCTCAGCTTCGCAATATCCTGCACATACAGAGGATAAAACTCATAGCCCGTATACTTCTTATTCAGGGCTACAAACTCCGGAAGATCCTGAATGTACACGTTGACCGCATCCTCTGCCAATATCCTCTCGCATTCCTTATAATACTTTGTCTTCCGGGCATCGTCCGTGCTGGAAATGCCCTCTTCAAAGGCCGCGTCATAATCCGCATTGCTGTAGTTTACAAAGTTATTCCCCGCCGTTGAGGTAAACCGCCGAAGAAGCGATGATCCCGTCAGGCTGGACGCATCCACGCCAACCACTGTCGCCTCATAATCACGGTTCTGGTAAACATCACTGAGCCAGCTGTCCCACTCGATCAGCTGAATCTTCGCGTCAACCCCGATTGCCTTGAACTGCTCAACCAGCACCTGGGCCGTGTCGATGTGCTGCTGGTAGTTGGAGGGTACGGTTATGGTAAAGGAAAGTCCGTTCGCATAACCGGCCTCTTCGAGCAGCCGCTTTGCCTTCTCGATATCCTGATTATAGGTATCGTTCAGCTCCTCCATGTAATATTTTCCGAATGCCGGGAACATGCTGCTCCCGATTTCCGTGCCCTTTCCGTCCGAAACCATCATCATGATCTCCTCCGGATCAATGGCGTAGCACAGGGCCTTGCGCACCCTCACATCCTGAAAAATCTCCGCCTCATGATTCAGGTACATTGCCTGTACCAGATTCATTGTCCCTTCCAGAATCTCAAACCTGTCCGAAAGCTCCGCCGCCTGCGTGGCCGTCACCCTGGCAAACATGTCTATCGAGCCGCCCTCCAGATCCATCACAAGGGAATCCGTATTGGAGCAGATCCTGAAGGTCACATCCCGGATCCCCGCCGGCTCGCCCCAGTAGTCCTCAAACCGCTCTACCACGAAATTCTCCTGGGGAGACCTGGAAACAAATTTATAGGGTCCGGTTCCGATGGGATTCGTATCCGGATTTTCATTTGCCGTGGGAATAATGGCGGTGGTCATATAAGCAAGAAACTCCGTGTCCGCCTCCTTCAGCGTCATCACCACAGTGGATGCGTCTTTGATCTCAAAGCTCTCAATATTAGAATACGCCTCTACCAGTGGTCCTCCGTTACTGGTATCGGCGCATTTATCAATCGAATACTTTACATCCTCCGCCGTTACCGCACTGCCGTCATGGAACTTTACACCCTCTCTCAGGGTAAAAGTGTACACTCTGCCACCCTCCGATTCTTCGTAAGCGCTTGCTACCGCGGGGATCAAACTACCATCGCTTTCCGGTTTAACCAGTCCTTCAAACAGATTAAACAGGATCTCTTCCGTTCCTGCCCCTACCGCCTTGTGGGGGTCAAGACTTTCCTCAATATCCTGAGGAATCCCGATGGTGATCTGAGAAGAAGTCTCCTCTTTCTTATCGCCCGAGCATCCGCTCAGTGCAATAGCAAGTGTGGTTAACACGAAAACCATTGGCAGGCCTTTCAAACCTTTTCTTTTCATGTCTCCTGATTCCTTTCTCTGATTCGCTCTATTCAGTTGTAGGAAAAATGATTTCCCTTTACGGGATCATTGTAGTCAATCCGCTTCCGGATTGCAAGTATTTTTTGAGATACAATGTACGGGAATCAGAGCTTCTTCACCACCTGATTGTATCTGGCGGCAAAAAAGAACTTGACAAAGGTAGACAGGAGCATCAGAAGAACATCCCACAGAAGAAAGCCGTAGATACTCTGAACGGAATTATCATACCACTGCGCCCCGGTCCATATTTTACCCCCGAAATAGACAAACAAAAGAAGCAGGATGGCTATAAACAAAAAGAAAAGCCGGAAGCCGTTTGCGATCTCCATGGGTCTTCTTGCCCTGGCAAGCCGTTCCTTCTGCTCCGGGCTCAAAGCCTTCTGCGCTCCCGCATTATCTTTATTGTGCGTTCCCATTCCTGTTCCAACCGCCACGATTCCCGCTCCTTTCAGTCCGGCCTCCGCACGAGGGCGGATTTCCGGCATCCAACTATTCCAGTACCTTTTTCAGTTCATCCATAAAGGTGTTGATATCCTTAAATTCCCGGTAGACAGAGGCAAATCTTACGTATGCCACCGCCTCAAGATTCTTTAATTTATCCATCACAAGCTCGCCGATAATACGGCTTGAAATTTCCCGTTCCTCCATATTAAAAATTTCAGTTTCCACCTCGTCCACCAGCTGATTGATCTGATTGATGCTGATGGGCCTCTTATGGCAGGCGCGCAGCACCCCCGCCTCTATCTTGGACCGGTCATAGGTCTCCCGGTTATCGTCCTTCTTGATGATGATAAGCGGGATTGTCTCCACCTTTTCATAGGTGGTAAACCGCTTGTCACATTCATCGCAGGCTCTCCTGCGCCGGATGGAGCTGTTGTCATCAGCCGGTCTCGAATCAATTACCCTGGTGTTCTCATGACCGCAATACGGACATTTCATATACGCTTCCCCCTTAAAAATCGAGTTAGCATCATTATATTCCGCCCCGCCTGTTCTGTCAAACACTTTATCCCCGGCACACGTTTTCACGCATTTCAGTAACAGATATCCACGATGATGATATCCGGCCCGATCTGCTTGATATCCTTGTAGGGAATGCAGTAATCCGGCTCCGTGTTAAAGAAATTGCAGAACTTATTTCCTCCCGGCACGATCACCTTGCAGATCTGTCCGCAGCACTCGTCAAATTCCAGATCGTTAATTCTCCCCAGCTTCTTGCAGTCCCTCAGGTTTATCACGTCCTTGGCCTTCAAATCAGAAAAACGCATCATATTTTTCACTCCTTTTTCTCTCTGGAATATTATATGCCGCCGCACGTCCCGTGCTGTCATTTCCTTTTGGCAAATCGCTTCTCCCATGAATATTTTTTGCCCGATTTGAGAATGATTTTATTATCAAACCAAGGAGGCAGAGGTAACATGGCACAGGGAAAGGTTGAAATCTGCGGCGTCAATACGTCAAAGCTTCCGCTTTTAAAGGCCGCAGAAAAGGAAGCACTGTTTTCACGAATCGAGGAGGGCGACAAACAGGCCCGGGAACAATATATTGAAGGAAACTTAAGACTTGTCCTGAGCGTGATCAAACGCTTTTCTTCCAGCAACGAAAATGTTGACGATCTGTTTCAGATCGGCTGCATCGGCCTGATCAAGGCCATCGACAATTTTGATTCCTCGCTGAACGTGAAGTTCAGCACCTATGCGGTTCCCATGATCATCGGGGAGATCCGCAGGTTCCTCAGGGACAACAACTCCATCCGCGTCAGCCGCTCCCTCAAGGATACCGCCTATAAGGCAATCTATGCCAAGGAAAATCTTGTAAAAAAGAACATGAAGGAACCCACGATCAACGAAATTGCGGAGGAAATCGGAATCTCCAAGGAGGATATCGTCTATGCTCTTGACGCGATCCAGAACCCCATGAGCCTCTACGAGCCGGTCTTTACGGACGGGGGAGACACCCTGTATGTCATGGATCAGATCAGCGACAAGAAGAACAAGGAGGAAAACTGGGTGGAGCATCTCTCCTTAAGCGAAGCCATGAAACGGCTGAACGATCGGGAGCACGAGATCATCAGCCTGCGCTTTTTTGAGGGCAAGACCCAGATGGAAGTTGCCGATATGATCGGCATCTCCCAGGCCCAGGTCAGCAGGCTGGAAAAAAACGCCCTGAAAACCATGAAAAATTATCTCACGGCGTAAAATTCCGCCTCATATCGGATCCCGCAGCTGAGGCGGGATCACACTATCCCCTGTATCGGTTCAGACTGGCAAAGAGCTCCTGGATCCTGGGTTTTGCCAGCCCGCAGGGTACATAGGAGGAGCAAAGCGCCTCCCATCCCTTTTTTTCCAGTGCATCATACATAAACTGCACCGCCTGCCTCACGTTCCTTCTGCCGTCTAAGGCCTGTTCCAATCCAAAGCGGAGCAGATAGGCAAGGGCCGCAGTCTGTTCCTGGTCAGCAAGCTGCTCCAGATAGTGCACGTTCACGTTTTCCTTGTCCAGAGAGAAGGATTCCATTCCAAAGGTCTTGATCTTTTTCCTCTCATGGCGGCCTCCCCTATCCTGTCTCCCGTTTCTGTGTCTTTCCCCGCCGCCCTTTCCTCCTGCCGATTCATCCGCAGCCGTTCTTCTTGCGGATACCGGAAATACGCGGTTAAAGGAAGGGAGCGAGAATTCCGGAGCCTTCAGTCTTGGGGCAGGAAACTCCCCGCAAAGGCTCTTCACCCGCTGCGTGATATCCACCGCCCGGTAGCAGTCCATCAGGAGAATATAGTCCGCCGTATAAAAAAACGCTCCCGAGCTTCCCGCAACCATGATGGTGGAGATCCCGGCCTTTTCGTAGAGATCCCGAAGGCGCTCGATAAAGGGCGTGATGGGCTCCTTGTCCCGGCTGATCACGCGCTGCATCAGCTCGTCCCGCACCATGAAATTGGTTGCGGAGGTATCCTCGTCCACCAGAAGAAGCCGGGTGCCCGCCTCCACGCTCTCCATCACCGCCGCTGCCTGGGAGGTGCTTCCGCTGGCATCCGCCGTGGTAAAGGAGGTGGTATCCTTCTTATTGGGAAGATCATTGATAAAGAGGGAGATATCCACATTCCGGATGGAGCGTCCGTCCTCCGCCCGCAGCTTTACCGCCGTGTCGTCAGTGATCACATATTCCCTTCCGTCCCCCGCAATATGGTTGTAGACTCCCGACTGAACCGCCTCAAGGAGCGTTGATTTTCCGTGATAACCGCCTCCCGCAATCAGAGTGACTCCCTTTGGAATTGCCATTCCGCTGATATCGCCGTAGTGGGGAAGCCGGAAGGTTCTCTCCATGGACGCAGGCGATGTGAAGGGCACGCTTTTTTCAAGCGGCAGATTGGAAATACCGCTTTTCCTGGGAAGAATGGAACCGTTTGCCACGAAGCACACCAGTCCCTCCCTTGTCAGAATCCCTCGCAGCTCCTCCTGGTCCTCTGCAAGAAAGACACACTTCTCCACCCTCTTCTTGTCAAGCCTCGCATAGAAAAGACTGTTCTCGATACAGCTGGGCAGAAATTCAAAGAGGATCTTTTCCAGCTCCCCGGCCTGTATGGTCCGTCCAAAGGCCGGAAAACCCACCTGAAACCTCACGATCAGCTTCTCCCTCCTGATCTCGCAGGCGCTCCTTTCAAGAACCTCCTGGCCGCACCGGCTCACGGACAGCAGTCCGCTCTTTCCCGACCCCTTCGCCTTGAAATTATAGCGCTCGAACTGAGCGGAGAGCTGCCTTGTGAGAAAATCCTGAAGGGCAGTCCTTGTGCAGTCCTTCTCGTAGAAGGACTCGGGAAATCCCGTCCTTGCCGTTTCGATCTCCACATGAAGGCTGGAAGGAGACGCAAAGGGATCTCCCTGCACATGATCAATCACCAGCAAAAAGCCCGGGAACCTCCATTCCCCCGCCATGGCCTTATAGGCCGGATAGCTTCTGTGGTCGATAGACTTAAGAAGCGTTCTCAGTTCCGCCGAAGTTTTTCTATTGTTCATCTGTTCTTACCTCTTTTCAAATTTGTCTGTGTATAAACCGTCTCCATGAGTTTATCAAAAAAGGACAGCTAAATCAATAGCTGTCCCGGCTCAGTTCCTTTTTCAGCCGCTTCATGATTTTCTTTTCCAGTCTGGATATGTAGGACTGGGAAATCCCAAGCAGCTCCGCCACCTCCTTCTGTGTCATCTCCTTTCCCTCCGGGGTTCCCAGGCCGAATCTGAGGTTTATGATCGTCTTTTCCCTCTCCGACAGCTTATCAATTGCCTTAAGGAGAAGCTTTCTCTCCACCTCGCTCTCGATATCCCTGTAGATCACGTCCTCGTCCGTTCCCAGGATATCCGAGAGCAAAAGCTCGTTTCCGTCCCAGTCCACATTCAACGGCTCGTCAATGGAAACCTCCAGTCTGGTCTTATTGTTTCTGCGCAGATACATGAGAATCTCATTCTCAATGCAGCGGGACGCATAGGTTGCCAGCTTGATGTTTTTTTCCGGATTAAAGGTGTTGATGGATTTGATCAGCCCGATGGTTCCGATGGAAATCAGATCCTCCACTCCCACCCCCGTATTATCGAATTTCTTTGCAATATATACCACAAGACGAAGATTGTGCTCGATCAGGATGGATTTCGCCTCGTCCTCATATTCCGTACCCAGATCGCTTATAACGGCGTTTTCGCGCTCCACCTCGAGAGGCGGCGGCAGCACCTCGGCACCTCCTATATAGTGCACGTCTCCCTGTCTTGTCAGAAAAAATCCGGGTTCCTTCCGGTACAGCTTAAACTGGAATTTCCCGGGTATCGCCACTTTAAAAACCATTTTGTTCCTCCTTCCCAGAAATACTTTTCAAGGACAGCCGTTTGCCTCAGCCATCCACCAGCCACTCCGGCGGCAGTATCATCTGATACTTCCCCTTTGCGGACAGCTTTCCCCCTGAAAGCGCAATTGTCACATGGGTAAGCTCTTTTACAGTCATTCCATATCTTATCCGGACCCTCTCCACCTCATAGCCTTCCAAAATACCATTTCGCTTTCCTATACTGTGAAAGGGTATGATTTTATATTTTTCCGGCTTCTTTGCATTCTCAATTTTGTTCCAGACCTCCTCCTCAAGTATGGCCGCCGCCTTTCCGCTTATGGGATCAACGAGACCGTTTCCGGTGTCCACAAGGCCGTGGACGCGGACCATCTCCCCGTCTCCCCAAAGCTCCACTTCGCAGAAATGGTTTTCTCTTTGTCCGTGATATTTCTTTATTCCCCACATACAGATTTCAGCTCCCAAAATGCCTGCGGCGAGAACGGCCAGAAGTGAATTTTCACGGATTCCCGGAAGTAAAAGCCGGTTCGTGAGAAACAGAATGAAACCGCCCAGCAAAAAAGAATAGACAAACAGGCATCCTGTTCCGTACAGCAGCTCCCGGATTCCCCTGGTCCGGCATCCCAGCCTGATCATTCCCATTGCCACGGGAACCATTCCGAAAATCACCTTTATGGGATAGGAAATGCCCGGCAGGCACAGGATCAGACAATATCCCCCGGCTCCAAGAAGGCTTCCGGCCAGAATTCTGGTAAAAGCTGACGTTTTCTTCAGGGTCAGCGCCGTCAGCCTTATAAGGAGCAGATCCATCACAAGATTCTCAAGGAATATACCGTCTATGTATATGACTTTCTGCAAGTGTCACCTCCTTTTCTTCGGTACTACTTCATTATAAACATTAAGGGGTTCACAATTTGTCAAACGGTTGGGGCAAGTTCTGTTAGGTATCGTGGAAAAATGACAAGCACAGAAGGCCGTTCAAAACGGCCCGCAGAAAAGAGTAAAGCACCCCGAAGGGTGCTTTACTCTGCATAGAATACTTTTGCCGCCTCTATCAGGAAGGTCAGATCCCTGGTGCCCGCCGTCTCCACGGCGGAGTGCATGGCAAGCTGGGGAAGCCCGATGTCAACACTGGGAACCGGAACCCGTCCCACCGAAATATTGCCCAGCGTGGAGCCCCCGGCAATGTCCGAACGGTTGCTGTAGGTCTGCCAGGGCACATCTGTCTTACGGCAGATTTCCTTCATCACAGCCTCTGACCAGGCATCGGTGGTATACTTCTGGCCTCCGTGATACTTGATCACGATTCCCTGGTTGAGATAAGGGCGGTTAAGCGGATCCGCCTTTTCCGGGTGATTGGGGTGAACGCCATGGGCGTTATCCGCCGAAATCATAAAGCTTTCCGCAAGGAGCCTGTCCATCTCCTTTTCTCCCCCAAGGGAGGCAGCCGCTTTTGCCAGAGTGTCCTCAAGGAAGGTGGATGCCGCACCCTGTCTGGTAAGGCTTCCCACCTCCTCGTTGTCAAAGACCGCACACACGGAAATATATTTTTCAGGCCTTACGCCGAGAAATCCTTTCAGAGAGGCAAATACACATTCCAGATCATCCAGCCTGGGTGATATCATAAGCTCTCCAGAGGCTCCCGCCAGCTTTCCGGAATCTCTCACATACAGAAACAGATCCTTTCCCAGAATCCGCTCCTGATCCACTCCGGCGGCAAGGGCCGTCTTCTTCAGGAGAACATCCTCCTGATCCGTCTGCGTCTTTCCCGCCCAGAGAAGGGGCAGCAGATCCACCTGGGGATTATAGGTAAGATTCTTGTTTATTTCACGATCCATGTGAATGGCAACATTAGGGATCACGAGCAGATCCTCGTCTACATTCACGTTTCTGCTCTTAAGCTCCCCGCCATCCGAATAGACGATCCGTCCGGCCACTGACAGACACCGGTCCAGCCATGTGGCATATATCATTCCCCCATAGGGCTCCACGTCCAGCTTTCCATAGCTGTCCTCCACCGTTATCTGTGACTTGGGCTTTATCTTAAAGCAAGGAGAATCGCTGTGGGAGGCTATGATATGAAAGCCCCTGATCTCGCCCTCCGGAACCCGGAACGCAATGAGGGAGGAATCGTTCCGTTCCACATAATACCCCTCTCCCGGGCGAAGCTCCCACTCCTCCCCCTCTCTGATGGCGTTAAATCCGCCCGCTCTGAGCATTTCTTTTGCATTTTCCACCGCATGGAAAGCGCTGACACTCTTTTCAATAAACGCAAGGCATTCCCGTGCGTTCAGAAGATATTCCTTCTCCATAATCGTCCTTCTCCTTCTAAAACAGGCTGTACACTCATGGTATACAGCCTGTCCTTCACATTTTTATTTTTTTTGCAGGAAATCCGGAATCTTAAGAGGCTTGTCCGCCACCGTACTCCTGATATCGCCAGGGCTGTTGATTCCCGTGATCGGCTTCCTTGCACCCAATCCCGTTCCTGCGGCAGCGCCGGAGCCGTCTGCGGGAACGCTTCCTGCCGGCTTAAGGTTCAGACCCGGAGTTACCGGCTTCACATATTTGTTTGCAAAGGAACCGTAGGATGAAATCGGCTTGCCGGAAGGAAGTGTCTCATCCTCAAGTCCCGTGGCAATCACCGTCACCTTACAGTAATCCGTCATATTCTCATCATACATGGCACCGAAGATAATATTCACCTCGTCGCCCGCCAGCTCCTGCACATAGCTTGCCGCATCCGACGCATCCGCAAGGGTAATGTCTCCGGACACGTTGATAATCACATGAGTAGCTCCGGAAATCGTGGTCTCGAGAAGCGGACTCTCCACTGCTTCCTTAACCGCCTCGCTGGCCTTGTCATCTCCCTTGCCGCTTCCGATTCCGATATGTGCGATTCCCTTGTCCTTCATAACCGTCTGGACATCCGCAAAGTCAAGATTGATGACCGCAGGAACATTGATCAGATCCGTAATACCCTGTACCGCCTGCTGCAGGACTTCATCCGCCTTCTTAAGGGCATCCGGCATGGTGGTGCGCCGGTCCACGATCTCGAGTAGCTTGTCATTGGGAATGACAATCAGGGTATCCACATTGTCCTTGATCCGCTCGATGCCGCTCAAAGCATTGACCATCCTGGCCTTGGCCTCAAAACGGAAGGGCTTCGTCACGACACCAACTGTCAGGATTCCCATATCCTTGGACAGCTTCGCCACTACGGGAGCCGCACCGGTACCGGTACCTCCTCCCATACCGCAGGTGACAAACACCATATCAGCGCCCTTTAAGGATGCCGAAATTTCCTCACTGCTCTCCTCGGCCGCCTTCTCGCCGATCTCGGGCTTTGCCCCGGCTCCAAGTCCCTTGGTAAGCTTTTCACCGATCTGGAGAAGCTTGGGTGCCTTGCACAGCTGCAGCGCCTGCTTGTCCGTGTTGATACCGATAAACTCAACACCCGTAATATTCTCATCTATCATTCTATTCACAGCATTGTTGCCTGCACCGCCAACACCTACTACAATAATCTTTGCCGCAGACTCAGCATCGTTTGTCTTTATTTCAAGCAAGGTGATTCCTCCTTTATCATTCCCATTTAACGCTCATTAAACCATATAGATTATCATATAATTTTTTGCCGTAATTAGCAACCAAAAAATTCAGATTTTGCAAACTTTTTTAAAACACGCTTAAAACCCTTAATCAGGCTCAAATGTAATAGTCTTTGTCTCCTCCGTATAATTCTCCATTCTCAACGTGCCGCTCTTTCCCTCAAGGCTTGGTATCATATACTGCAGCTCCATGATTTTTTCCTCCAGATTCTCCCTCCTGCCCAGAGATGCCTTCACCTCCTCAAAATACAGCGTCAGAGTATCGTCTGATCCGAAATAAATGCGGTTGACGGAGAGCTTGTACTTATTCACAAGCTGTGTGATGTTCAGAATGTCCTGAAAGATCCCCATGTCTTCCACCGGAAGGGGCTGATGCAGAACCACGTGATCAAAAGAAAGCCCCGATACCAGTGGAACTCCTCTGGTCCTGTCCGTAGAGCTCTCCACCACGATCCCGTCCCTGTCAAAGTACATATACCTGTCCAGATATTCCACGAAACCCGCCAGTGACTTCTCATATACCTGAATCTTTATAGTGTGGGGATCAACCACCGACACGTCCATCTTCTCTACAAACGGAATGTTTTCCACACTCTTGTCTCGATATTTCAGGGACAGATACAGAGAATTGCTGCCATAATAGCCCTCCATCACCATAGCCATCACTTCTTCATTAGTGTAATGAATATTTCCTTCCACATAGACCGTATGTACCGTGTAGTTCTTAATAATATAGTAATAGCAGCCTCCAAGGACAATGAGAAGTAAAATCAGCGGAAGCAGAATTTTTCCCATTGTCCCCGCAGACACCCGGTCTTTTTTGCGAATTGTTTTTTTATTTTTGATTTTCTTTCCCGCCATATTCCTGTTTACCCGGTTACGATGTTAACCCCCAGATTTCTGTAGTCTCTGCAGATATCCTCATATCCCCGTTCTATAAAATGCCTGTTTTTCACAACCGTCTCTCCCTCCGCCATGCAGCCCGCAATCACCAGCCCGGCACCTCCCCGCAGCTCCCTGGCCTCCACCTCGCAGCCATACAGCCTTGGGACTCCCGTAATCACCGCCCGGTTTCCCGAGAGAGTGATATCCGCTCCCATTTTTATGAGCTCGCCGGCAATACGGAAACGGTCCTCGAAGATAGTCTCCTCTATGGTGCTTATCCCCTCCGTCCCTGCCAGCACGGCCATAAGAGGCGACTGCATATCTGTCGGAAACCCCGGATAGACATCTGTTTTCAGAAAGGGAACCGGGCCAGGCCCGGGCTCTGCCAGGACGCTGAGCCCTTCCCCCGAGACGGCGATCTCCGCCCCCATCTGCACGGCGATCCTGATCATTTCCTTCATCTGGGACACTGGGGCATCCTTGAGCAGAATATGTCCTCCCATTCCCAGCGCGCTGAACAGATAGGTTCCCGCCACGATCCGATCCGCCGGAACCGCAAACTGTGTTCCGTGGAGAGGATTTCCTCCCTGTATCACAAGGCTGGAGCTCCCCACTCCCTCGATAACGGCTCCTGATTTTCTGAGAAACTGGCACAGCGCGACAATTTCCGGCTCCCTTGCCGCATTCTGCAGTACCGTGACACCCCTGGCCTTCACTGCGGCAAGCAGGACGTTTTCCGTCGCCCCCACACTGGCAAAGGGAAGGGTGATAACCGCCCCCTTCAGATTCTCCGCCCTGGCCGTGAACGCCCCCTCCTCCTCGCTGATGGACACGCCCATCCTGCTAAGAGCGTCGAGGTGCATGTCAATCGGTCTTTTCCCTATAACGCAGCCGCCCGGATAGGCCATGGACACCTCGCCGAATCTTCCGAGCATGGCCCCAAGGAGCATGATGGAGGAGCGCATTTCCGTCACGGAATCCCCGGACATTCTGTCTCCGGAGACACACCTTGCGTCTATCATCAGCGTTCTGTCCGCACGGCTTATCCTGCAGCCGATGCGGGTCAGGAGCTTCTGCATATGACACACATCTGAGATTCTGGGACAATTGTCCAGAATACTGATATCATCCACCAAAAGCGCGGCCGCCATCACGGGCAGCACCGCATTCTTGGATCCCTGTATCTTTGTCTCACCAAAAAGAGAATTTCCACCTCTTATATGAATTGCGTCCAATCTGTCACCCCATTAAAATAGTCACAACCTATTTTAATATATGAGCGCAGAGAGGAAGTGTTACAGATCCTTCAGGCGAATCCCCTTGCCCACGCTGAGCACGATCCCCATCTCGGTCAGGAGAAACAGCACGGACGAGCCTCCGTAGCTGATAAAGGGAAGGGAAATTCCCGTGTTGGGAATCGTATTGGTGACAACCGCTATATTCAGAATTACCTGAATGGCGATATGTCCCATCACTCCCACCACCAGCATGGCCCCGAACAGGTCCGGCGCATTGTTTGCGATCACCATAAAACGCCAGATCATCAAAAGGAACAGGAGAATTACGGCAGCGGCGCCAAACAGCCCGAGCTCCTCACAGATAATCGAAAAGATCATATCATTCTGTGCCTCCGGAAGGAACCCGAGCTTCTGCATGCTCTTTCCCAGACCCTTTCCCCAGATTCCTCCCGATCCTATGGCATAGAGCGCCTGTAAAGTCTGAAATCCCTTGGAATCCGCATAAGCCTCCGGATCCAGCCAGGCCAAAATACGTCCGCCCCGGAAGCTCAGTGATTCGGAATTTGCCGCATTCACAATGAGGAACACCACAAGGGCCGTGCCTGCGATTCCCGCCAGTCCGATCAGAATAAACTTTTTATAATCCGGGCTGGATACAAATACCATGAGAACGGATATCCCCAGAATAATGATGGCCGAGCTCAGGTTTTTCGTCACCCCGTACACCAGCGCACAGATGGGCATCGGGGCGGCCAGCATGATCAGGAACCCCTTTCGGGTGCGGATGCTTTTTCCCATCTTGCATACAAGGCTGGCCAGAAAGAGGATCATGGCAAGCTTTGCAACCTCCGCGGGCTGCAGCGAAACTCCCATGACATTCAGCCATCTTCTGGCACCGTTTTTCTCGATACCCAGCGGGGTAAGCACCAGCAGAATCAGCACCACGGACACAAAATATCCCAGTGCGGCAAAGCGCTCCCAGAAATGATAGGGAATGTTTGCCACCACCATCATGGCAATCATGCCGAGAACGGTTGCGCCCAGCTGTTTCTTCAAATAATATGCCGAATCTCCATTCTGTTCCAGATTCGCAATGTAGGAACTGGTGGAGTAGAGTATGACAAGTCCGAAGGCCAGCAAAAAAAGCACGTCAAAGAGAAGGGTGTAATCAAAAAAGGATTCCTCCCGTGTTCTCATGCCTCTTCTATTATATCTGTTTCTTCTATCAGCCACTTATTCCTTAGCTCCCATCTTTTTCACTAACTCTTTAAACAGCCTGCCCCTGGCCTCATAATTGGGAAACATCCCCCAACTGGCACAGGCGGGGGAAAGCAGCACCGCATCGCCCGGCTGCGCCTGCTCCTTGCAGATCTCAAACGCCTCCTCGAAGGTGTCGGCAAGAATAATATTGCCAACTCCGTGCTCTCTGGCGCACTGCGCAATCTTCTCTCTTGTCTGTCCGATGAGCACCAGGGCCTTTACCTTTCCCTCAAAGGCCTCGATCCACTCATCATACGCGCTTCCCTTGTCATATCCGCCCCCGATCAGCACCGTGGGCTTTGTCATGGCCCTGATTCCTTGGATGGCCGCATCCGGATTGGTACCCTTGGAGTCATTATAAAAGTCCACCCCGCCCTTGGTATCCACGAACTCGATTCTGTGCTCCACCGCGCGGAATGAACGCACCGTATCCAGAATCACATCCATGGGAACCTTCATGGCAAGGCTGATTCCGATGGCGGCCATCACGTTCTCCACGTTGCAGATCCCCACAAGCCGGATCTCACCGGTATGAAGAAGCTTTTCCTTCCTCCCCTCCATGGAAAGCCAGATTTCGTCTCCCTTCAAATAAATTCCCTCCTCCAGCTCTCTTGCCGAAGAGAAATAGAAGACTCTGGCAGGACACCTTTCCCCAAAGCTTCTGGTATAAGGATCCTCGTAGTTCAGGACACACACGTCGTCCTTTGTCTGTCTTGCCGCTATGGATTCCTTCACCGACACATAGCACTCCATGGTGTGATGACGGTTCAGGTGATCCGGTGTGATATTCAAAATAGCGGAAACCTTCGGTGCGAAGCTGCATACCGTCTCCAGCTGGAAGCTGCTGATCTCCGCAACCACCACGGAATCCTCCTGTGTGAGGAGAGATGCCTGTGTGTAGGGCTTCCCGATATTCCCCACAACGAAAACAGACGAGTAAAAGGCTTTCATGATTTCACCCGTCAGGGTGGTGGTAGTGGTCTTTCCATTCGTTCCTGTGATCGCCACCACGCTTCCCCTCCCAAAGGCATAGCCCAGCTCGATCTCACCCCAGATAGGAATTCCCCGTTCTCTCAGCCCCTGAAGAAAAGGTGCATCTGACGGAACTCCCGGACTGACCGCCGCCAGAGCGAGCTGATCCGCAAGGCTATCCGGCACACTGCCAAGGACTATGGGCACTTCCCCGAGGTCTCCGGCTCTTTTTCTGATATCCTCCTCCTTAAGCTCCTCATTGCTGTCAAACAGAATGGGACAGGCTCCCACCCTTAAGAGCAGCCCCGCCGCTCCGATTCCGCTTATTCCGGTGCCCGCCACCAGCACTTTTTTATCCCGTAAATCCATATCCATATCCCTTTCCGTATTATTTTCTCCCGCTCACAGTCCCCACAGAGCCGCAAGGCACAAAGCCGCCGTCACAATGGAAAACCAGGAGACAATCTGTTTTTCTCCAAAACCGCACAGCTCAAAATGGTGATGCAGGGGTGCCATCTTAAAGAAACGCTTCCCGCCGCTGCATTTATAGTAAACAACCTGTATAATTACCGAAAGAGCCTCCGCCACGTACACAAATCCCACAATCGGCAGATAAAGAGGCATCTGCATGATGTAGGCCGATGCCGCAAGGAAACCTCCAAGGGCCAGGGAACCGGTATCTCCCATGAAGACGCTTGCCGGATGCACATTGAACAATAAAAATCCCAAAAGCGCTCCCGCCACGGCTCCCGTTATGGGGTAGATATCCGCATTTGTCCCCACTGCGGCCACGGTAAAAAAGACAGCGTTCAGAACTGTCACACTGCTCACAAGACCGTCGAGACCGTCGGTAAGATTCGTTCCGTTTACCGTTCCTGTCACTACCAGGAAAAGAATCGGTACGTTCAGGACTCCGAAATCAATATACCGCCCATTGAAAAAGGGGATGCGCATTGCCAGGGAAATTCCGGACATATTTACCATATAGTAGGCAAAAACTCCCGTAACCACCAGCTGAAGCAGCATTTTCTGCCATGCCTTAAGTCCCATGGACCGGCGCAGGACCACCTTGATATAGTCATCCAGAAAGCCGATCAGCGCAAAACCCAGAGTCAGAAACAAAACCGACACGATCTTTGTGTGCTCTCTCACATACAGTATGGAGGCGGCTACCATGCTGACAAGGATCAGGAGGCCTCCCATGGTGGGGGTTCCCGTCTTTTTCAGATGTGTTCTTGGGCCGTCATCCCTCACCGTCTGTCCTACCTTCAGCCTTTTGAGGAAGGGTATGATCACCGGTCCCGCCGCTATGCTTACCGCAAAAGAAATCAATATTGGCTTCATGATCAGGGTAGCTTCCATGACTGCACCTCTCAATTATAATCCATTTCCCCCAAATAAGGAAGAATATTTTCAAAAAGCTGCCTTACCACCGGTGCCGCCACCTGACCTCCATAGTACACGCCCTGAGGATTGTGTATGATGACAAGCGCAAGCACTTTGGGATTATCTGCCGGTGCAAATCCGACAAAGGAAGCGATATAGCGCCCGCTTCCCCTCGGAAGGGTCTGGCTGGTAGCCGTCTTTCCCCCTACCCTGGCCCCCTCCACATATCCGTTCTTTCCTGATCCGGCGGCTACCACCTGCTCCAGGATCATCCTCATTGTGGCGGAGGTCTCTGACGAGACAATACTCTTTGTCACGGGATAAGTAAAGCTTTTCATCTGATTTCCCTCCCGGTCAGCGGTCATGACCGCAAAGTGGGGCGTTACTCTCCTGCCGCCATTTATTATAGAAGAAACAGTCGCGGCAAGCTGAATGGGCGTGATCTGAAAGGACTGCCCGAAGGAAACCGTGGCAAGCTCCACCGCCTTCATATCCTCCTTCTTATGCATGATCGTGCCAGCCTCCCCGGGAAGATCCACTCCCGTCTTTTCCAGAAGGCCGAACTGCTTAAAATACTTATAGTAATTATCCACTCCAAGCCTCAGCCCCACCGTGATAAACACCGGGTTACAGCTGTTCATGGTACCCTCCACGAAATTTTCAGCTCCATGACCGCTGGTCTTATGGCACCGGATCCTGCAGTCCTCCACCATAATATAGCCCGGGCAGGAAAAGCGGTCGTCCACAGTGACCACGCCTTCCTCAAGGCCTGCGGCCGCCGTGATCACCTTGAAGGTGGAACCCGGCTCATAAGTATCGCTGATACAGCCGTTTCTCCACATGGCGTTCAAAAGCTCCTGCTTTTTTTCCTGTGACAGATCCCCGGTATCCGTTCCCTCCGGAAGCTCGTAGGGATTGTTCAGGTCAAATTCCGGCACATCCGCCATTGCCATGATCTCTCCGTTCTGCGGATTCATCACCAAAATGGATACCCTCTCCGCCTCCTTGGTCTCCATAGTCTGCTTTGCGAGCTGTGTGGCATAGCTCTGTATATTCATGTCCAGGCTGATATACAGATCATTCCCGGGGACCGGCTCCACCCGCTCCTCTCCCGCCTCGTCAATCTCAATCCCTCTGGCATCCGTGACAGTGAGAATCGTTCCCTCCTGTCCTTTCAGATAGTCCTCATACCGCACCTCGAGCCCGATAATTCCCTGATTATCCCCTCCGGTAAACCCAAGCACCTTGGAAGCCAGACTGTCGTAGGGATAATAGCGCTTATAGTCCTCATCCACCTTCACGCCGGCCAGATTGTAGGCCCGGATAGCGTCTCCCTTTTCCTTATCCACGTTGCTTTTGATTCTTTCGATGGAAGAATACTTTTCCACTCTCTTTCTCACGTATTCCTCGGAAAGCTCCAGCTCCTTGCTGAGGACCTCCACAATCCGGTCCGGCTCCCTGATCTGGCTGTGAATCACGGAAATCGTGCAGACCGTTTTATTATCGGCGATCACCGTTCCGTTTGCGTCTATAATTCTGCCCCTTGCCGCCTTGATGCTCCTCTCCCTCTCATGAAGCTGCTTTGCCTTTTCCATATAATAGTCGGAGCTGAAAACCATGAGGTAAAGAAGTCTTCCCATCAGAGCGACAAAAATCACCAGAAACAGGAAAAAAGCAGTCACTATCTTTTTCCTGTTATAGGTTTTGTTCTTTATCATAGAAACCTCATAGAAAAGGTATTATTATAATTTATTACCTGTTCTATGAGGTTATTCGTTGTTTTTTATATGAACCGCATTCAGTCCTCCGGCTGAGGCTGCGGGCTCACCATGTTTTCTTCTGAATCGGGGTTTTGTGCGTCTCCTCCCTCATAGCTGGAGCCATGAACCGCTCCCGTCACCGGGTCCACAAAGGCCCCCGTATCCGGATCCACCGCATAGCCGGTCTCCGGATCTATCGGAAAGGTCTTCCACACTTCATTCCTGGGGGCAGGTGTCTGTTGAACATCCTCAGGGTTCTGCCCCTCCCCGGCGGTTCCCTCCGCGCCCTCCTCGTCCGGAGCGTCCCCGCCCTCTTCGCCTGTATCGTCTTCACTCACCGGAGGTGTCATGAGCTCAATCTGCAGTGCCTCCAGCTCCTGCATTTCCTTTTCCGAGAGCTCCTCCGTCATAAAGATTCCCAGATAAGGCAGTACCTCTGTCAGTATATTCCGCACAATGCCTGTGGCGAACTTGGCATCATCTCTCTGATTAGGAGGCATATTGGGTCTGTCCACCACCACATAGATCGCAATCTGCGGGTCATCCGCCGGAGCATAGCCCATAAAGGATACCACGTATTCGTCATTTCCTCTGGGCAGCGTCTCCGCTGTTCCCGTCTTCCCGCCGATCATATAGCCTGCGGGTCTCGCCGTCTTTCCGGTTCCCTTCTCCCCTGTCACCACCGTATTACAGTATTCCAGAACCATCTGCGAGGTTTCCTCCGAGACCGTCTGCTTTAACAGTCTGGGCTCAATATTCTGCACCGTGGCACCGGAAGGGCTCACAATCTTGCTGACCACATGAGGCTCATAGTAATATCCGCCGTTGATCAGGGAGCAGAAGCCTGTAATGGTCTGTATCATCGTAGTATTATAGCCCTGGCCGAAGGTATTGGTTGCCAGCTCCGTGGGACCCATATTGTTTTCATTATAAATAACGCTGTCGGTTCTCGCCTCACCCTGAAGATCAATATTGGTTTTCAGTCCAAAATTAAAGATATGCTGAAATTTCACGAAATTATCAATTCCCATGGCCTGTCCCACCCGTATCATGGCGATGTTGCAGGAATACTCTATCCCTTGCTGGACAGTGGTCGGACCGTCTCCCCATCTGTTATGGCATCTGATCTTTTTTCCGCCGATCTCCACGATTCCCTCGCAGTTATAGCTTTCCGTTCCCACAATACTGCCGCTCTCAATCCCTGCGGCAACCGTAAAGGGCTTGGAAACGGATCCCGGCTCATAGGTGTCGGAAATACAGAAATTCTTCCACAGAGCGTCCAGATGCTGATACATTTTCTCATCCGTATCCAGATCGGAAAGATTTTCTTCCGTAATATAATCCATCCTCTTTCCCTTCTCGTCGAGAAGGTTCATACCGATCAGCGCCTCCGTATTTCTGGTATCATTGAGGTTATAATTGGGGTAGCTTGCCATAGCCAGAATCTCTCCGGTATTTACCTCCATGATAATGCAGCCCACGTTCTCGGCCGCGTTTCCGGGATGATATCTGTCCTTTAATTCCTCATTAAATTTCAGAAGATATTTCTCCACAATGCTCTGTATATTGGCATCGATAGTGGTGACGATGGAATTTCCGTCCTCCGCCGGTATGGTTCTTCTCTCAAGCTCCCCGTCATCATTCAGATAACCGTACTGCCTTCCGGGCGTTCCGGAAAGCGTGTCATTATAAAATTCTTCCAGACCGTACTGACCGTCATAGTCATTTGTGGTAAATCCGATGACATCGCAGGCCAGTGTATTTCCCGGATAAACTCTCTTGTATTCCTCCTCAAACCAGACACCTTTAATCAGAGAATCCTCCTCGCCCTGAAGCTCGAGAAAGCCCGTGATCTCCTCATAAGGCAGGCGCTTTGCCAGAACCTTATAACGGGAAACCTCCCCCTTCTCCGCGATATAGCTTCTGACCTCCGAGATATCAATCCCGAACTGATCCCTCAGAGCATTCATAGTGGGTTCAAGGTATTCTTCCTTTTCCAGGACAGCCACCGCATCCAGAATCACGTTATACACCTTTTCACTGGATGCCAGCACGCTTCCGTTTGTATCGTAAATGGTCCCTCTCTTGTACGGGATATCCTTACTGTCATACCTTTGCTGGGAAAGCACCTGCTTTTTGTAGCTCTCACCATTGTCTCTTGTGATGGAAAGAAGCCGATAGGAAAGAAAAGCAAACACCAATGCGATCATGAAAAACATTACCACCAGCTTCTTCTGCATTCTTATGGTAAACTTACTGTACGATTTCGTCTTTTCCACAAAACACCTCTTTAGTCCGGAATATCGCCCGTCTGTCTCACATAATCATTGTCTTCCCCATTGTAGGTGATGATCTGCCCTTCCCTGGCATACTGCATGCCAAGCTCCTGAATCGCCACTCTTCTGACCTCTTCCAGATTAATGTCACTGTTAATCCTGCTGTATCTCTCATCATTGTCGAGCTTCAGTGAATTCAGCTCGCTTTCCAGCCTCGCCACGTTCTTTATGCTGTTCGTGATATCTGACTGCAGCGTCAGGTACCAGGTAAGCATCAAGCCTGCCATCATCATTGCCGCAACCAGAAACAATACATAGCCCACATTCATATGAAGGGCCTTGTCCCTGTTCTTCTGTACCGCCCTGTTATCCTTCTTTATTGTAGTTCTCTCATACTGCGACGGAACCGCCTGGAGTTTTCTCGCCGTATTTCCCTGAACATACATCTGGTTCGTTCTTCTGTAAGCATTATTTGCGCTCGGTCTGTATACAGTTCTCCTGTTCGCTGTCGCCATCATGAAACCTTCCTTACTTCTTTAATTCTGAATCAAACCTTCTCGAATACCCGCAGCTTCGCGCTTTTGGAACGGGGATTCTCATTTCTTTCTTCTTCCGGAGGAAGAATCGGCTTTCCGGTTATCACCTTTCCCTTACTCTTCCTTCCGCAGACGCAGACCGGGAATGAGGGAGGACAGGTGCAGGGATTCTCCGCCTTCCTGAATGCGTTCTTAACAATTCTGTCTTCCAGGGAGTGAAACGTGATAATGCACAGCCTTCCTCCCGGATTCAGCAGCTCTATGAGTTCTTCCAGAGATTCCTCAAGAACCTCGAGCTCCCTGTTGCACTCGATGCGGATCGCCTGAAAGGTTCTCTTGGAGGGATGTCCTCCCTCGGCCCGCAGCCTTGCCGGTATGGCCGCCCGGATAATCCCGTTCAGCTCTCCCGTGGTCTCAATGGGCTTTATCTCTCTCGCCCTCACGATATGCTTTGCAATATTTTTGGCAAATCTGTCTTCTCCGTAGTCCCTGATAATGCGGAAGAGCTCTCTCTCCTCATACTGATTCACGATATCTCCCGCAGTGAGTGTCTGCCTCTGGTCCATCCTCATATCAAGGGCCGTGTCATACCGGTAGGAAAAGCCTCTCTCCGCCGTATCCAGCTGATAGGAGGATACCCCCAGATCCAGCAGCATTCCGTCTATCCCCGAAACCGCAAGGGATAAAAGCACACTCCTGGTATTCTGATAATTGTTCCTTATAATCGTCACTTTATCTCCAAAGGAAAGGAGGCGCTCCCCGGCGGCCTCTACGGCCGCCTCATCCTGATCAATTCCGATGAGTCTTCCGCCCTCTCCCAGCCTGGACGCAATTTCAAAAGAATGGCCTCCTCCCCCGAGGGTTCCGTCCACGTAAATTCCGTCCGGTTTTATCCTGAGTTCTTTAATTGTCTCTTCAAGCAGAACCGATCTGTGTCTGAATTCCATAACCTCTTCCTTAAATTCCTATGCCAAGCTCAGCCATGTGCCTCGCAATGTCATCCATATCCTGATAAGTTACCGTTCCTTCCCACCGGTTCTTACTCCATATCTCAATCCGGCTTCCCACTCCCACCAGAACCGCATCCTTTGTGATATCCGCAAACTCCCGCAGGACGGATGGAAGAAGAATTCTTCCCTGCTTGTCCACCTCCACGCTGGCGGCGCCGGCCAGGAAAAACCTGGTGAACTGTCTGACCTCCTTATCCATCATGGGAAGCTCCCGCAGCTTTTCCGCAAAATTCTGCCATTCGGAATTGTCAAAGACAAACAGACAGCCATCCATTCCTTTCGTCACCACAAATTCGTCTCCCAACGCCTCCCGGAACTTTGAAGGAATGATGAGTCTGCCCTTAGCATCTATTGTATGGTTATATTCACCCATAAACATATGCATTCACCTGTCCGCTCATCCCGTCTCTTATCAGCTGCCGTGGTTCGCTGCCGGAAAGGGAAACAAGCTCCGCAGATTTTACCACTTGCCCCCACTTTGTTTCACTTTCCTCCACTTTTCACCACTTGATTGTTATTTTACCCCAATTTTATGGATTAATCAAGGAAAAAACAGCGTCAATAATCGCCCTACATTTCGTCACAGGCCGCCGGCACAGCGATTTTCCCATATATTGTGGCACAAAACAAAGACCGGCACTAGATCTAGTGCCGGTCCTCATCTATAAAGGATGCCGGGCTTTGCCTGGCATCCTTTGCTTTCCGCCTTTTATTTTACTTTCAGAATTATACGGATATCAGGCAGTAAGAAGCCCTGATATCTTATACGTTGAAACGGAACAAAATCACGTCTCCGTCCTTCACCACATATTCCTTTCCTTCCATACCCACCAGGCCCTTTTCTCTGGCTGCGGCAAGGGAACCCTGCTCCAACAGGTCCCTGTAGTTGACCACCTCCGCCTTGATAAAGCCTCTCTCGAAATCGGTATGTATTTTTCCCGCCGCCTGGGGCGCCTTGGTCCCCACCTTGATGGTCCAGGCTCTCGTCTCGTCCTCTCCCGCCGTCAGGAAGCTGTGAAGCCCCAGAAGGCTGTAGCTTGCCCGGATCAGCTTCTCAAGGCCCGACTCCGAAAGTCCCAGATCCTCCAGGAACATGGCCTTTTCCTCCTCGTCAAGCTCCGCGATCTCCTGCTCGATCTGGGCACAGATCACAAACACCTCGCTGCCGTTTCCCGACGCAAACTCCTTCACGGCCTGCACACCGGTATTTCCCGCACCGTCATCCGCAAGATCCTCCTCCGACACATTCGCCGCAAAGATAACGGGCTTGCCGGTAAGCAGATTATAGGAAGAAAGAAGGGCAATCTCGTCCTCATCCTCCGTCACAAAGCTTCTTGCCAGCTTTCCCTCCTCGAGATGAGCCTTCAAGGCTTCCAGAAGAGCCGCCTCCTTTGCCAGGGACTTATCCATCCTGGCCGCCTTTCCTGTCTTGGCGATTCTCCTCTCCAATATTTCCAGATCCGAAAAAATCAGCTCAAGATTGATGGTCTCGATATCACGCAGAGGGTTAATATTCCCATCCACATGCACCACGTTCTCATCCTCAAAGCAGCGCACCACATGCACAACCGCATCCACCTCGCGGATATTGGCGAGAAACTGATTGCCCAGTCCCTCTCCCTTGCTGGCACCCTTTACCAGACCTGCGATATCCACGAACTCAATAACGGCCGGCGTAACCTTTTTTGAGTGATACATATCTCCCAGAAGCTTCAGACGCTCGTCCGGTACGGCGACCACCCCCACATTGGGGTCAATGGTACAGAATGGGTAGTTGGCCGATTCCGCCCCGGCCTTCGTCAGTGAATTGAACAAAGTACTCTTCCCTACGTTGGGCAGTCCTACGATTCCTAATTTCATAATTTATCATACCTATCCAGAAATCCTTTATTTTTAAGGGTTTCTGCCTTTCTCTATATTTTTACTACACAAATTACTACACAATTTTTAAGGCACTTTCTATTTTCTCTACCTCTTTGAACTTCTCTTCCTCGGTCACATCAACATACAAATTCATTGTGATACCTACATTGGCATGACCTAAAATTACCTGTAAAGTCTTAGGGCGCATACCACCTTCAATACATCTTGTCGCCATCGTGTGCCTTAGTACATGCATTGAGAAACGTCTTATACCGGCTTTGTCACACAGTTTAAACAATGAAGTGTCATAAGCTGAGTTTTTTGTTGGTTCGCCTTTGGTAAGTAGGTAAGTCCCTTACGGGGCTTACCCCTCTCAGAACCGGACGTGCAGCTTTCCCGCATCCGGCTCCCTGCAAAGCTAATACATCTACAACTATCCGTATATACTTACATAGATACGTGGTCGGACGAGTGGGAATTGTCTCATCAATTCCTTATATCCTTCCTTTGTATAGCTTCTTCTCTGGCTTCTTCTATTCAGCCAGTAGAATAACCTGAACCATACTACATTATAGAATGAGTTCAGGCTTCTTGAATTGTCAGTAATTCCGTAGTAATGATAGTAACCAGTTAAGATTTCATTCAGCTTCTTTACTATCTGGTTTATGCGTAGAAATCTCATATCTCTTATCGTAGCATTTATTTCCTTGCTTTTCTTTGCTAGCTTTTTCTTACTGGTCTTCCTCTTCACTCTGAACTTTCCCGTTCTTCCATGCGAACAGTAATGCGTGAATCCGAGGAATGTAAAGGTCTCCGGTTTCCCGTCTCCACGTTCTTTCCGGTTCCTTTCTGCAAATCGGCCGAATTCTATCAGCCTCGTCTTTTTCTCCTCCATTTCCAGTCCAAAGTGCATCATTCTGCTCTTTAAATATTCATAGAACATCTCTGCGTCTGTTTTGTATTGAAAGCAGACTACAAAATCATCCGCATATACCACCAGCCCTGCGTACCCTTTCA
>CAJUIO010000027.1 GCA_910586025.1 uncultured Lachnospiraceae bacterium | reverse complement strand
GCCGGGATGAATCTTTGTTCCGCGCTGTCTGTATAAAATATTACCCGCCTTTACGAATTGTCCGTCAGCTCTTTTTGCGCCAAGTCTTTTGGATTCGGAATCTCTGCCGTTTTTGGTAGAGCCGACACCCTTTTTGTGGGCGAAAAATTGAAGGTTCATTTTCAACATGGTTTACACCTCCTTAAGTTTTAGTTCCAGATATTTCCTGCCATAACTTTCTTCGATATTCCTCAGTCCGAGCACAAGAGAATCCATAAGCAGTCTTCCTTCCGAAGAAAGACCGTCCGGAAATCTGCAGTCTATATAGCCTTGCTTCTGTCTCACGTCCAGTTCCATTTTCTCATGAACCAGTTCGTCCAGAGAATTGACCGTGTTGATGACAAGACAGGAAACAGAGGCACAGACAATGTCCTTTCCGTATGCGGCAAAGCCCGCATGACCGTTACAGGTCAGTCTCTTATACTCTCTTCCGGATCTGTAAATCGTGATGGCTGTCATAATCCATTTCCTGCATACTAAGCGTTGATCTTGTCAATCTTAACCTGTGTGTATGCTTGTCTATGACCATTTTTCTTATGGTAGCCGGTTTTTCTCTTATACTTGTAGACGATGACTTTGCGATGCTTTCCCTGCTCTATAACAGTTGCAGTCACATTAGCACCCGCCACATCGCCGGCAACCTTAAGCCCGTTATCACTTACAGCGACAACCTGGTCAAATGTCACAGTATCACCGGGCTGAACATCCAGCTTCTCAACTTTGATCGTATCACCCTCGGAAACCTTATACTGCTTTCCACCTGTTGCAATGATTGCGTACATATGGACACCTCCTTCTGCCAGCCGAAACTGACCTTACTCGCTAACTTTGGCGGCGTGAAACGCACTTTAAACCTCGTTATGCGGCATACTCATAAAATATAACATCTGAAAGTTGTTCTGTCAAGCGGTTTATTTCAAAAAGAACTCGGAAAGCGGCCTGCTCACCCGCTTTCTCGTGATTTCCACAATCCCGAGAGCGGTCATGTCAACCAGATCTGTCCTGATCCTGTCTTTTCGCAGATAACCGTCAAGAGCGGTAAGAAGCTTCTGATTATCCTCCTTCGAATCCATATTGATAAAATCCACCAGAATCATGCCGGAGTAATTCCGAAGCCGCAGCTGTCTTGCGGTTTCCTTTGCCGCCTCCAGATTGATCTTAAGGTAGAAATCCTGATTCTTCTTTCCCCTGCACTGTGCCTTTCCGGAGTTCACGTCAATCACGACCATGGCCTCCGTGGGTTCGATGACAAGATATCCCCCGCAGGGAAGCCACACCTTTTTCCCCAGGGCCTCCTGCAAATGTGTCTCAATGCTGTAAAGCTTTCTGAGGGGAAGGAGCCCGTCCTGATACAGGCGTACCTTTGTGTCCTTCAAGGATGCGCAAAGCAGGGAAAAAACCTCTTCCTCATCCGTCACGATCTCATCATAGGCATCTAAGGGAATATCCTTGATCAGTCCAAGAAGCTCCGGTTCCTTCTGATAGAAACAGGTATGACAGGTTCTGTGCTGATAGGTTTCGGTGAGCTGGTCAAAAATATGGAGGAAGGCTTCCGCTTCCTCAAAAAGAGGGGACAAATCCTCCAGACTGCCGGCATTGGTGCGTATGGTGAAGGAATATCTCTCAAATCCATGGGGATATCTGGCGTGTATAGCCTGATTGAGAGCCTTTTTCTGAGGGGCCGTCAGCTTTACGGAAAAATGAAAGCCGCATCCGAAGTAGCTGCAGATACAGTACTGTCCCACAAGGGTAAGCCTGGTGCTGGCAAAGGGCTGCTTTGACTTCTGGGCTTCCCCGGCGATCTGAATGACGATTTCATCCTCCGGCCGCAAGGATCCGTTTTCGGGAAGCTCCCGGTTGGCGATCAGAAGCTCCCTGCACCGGGCAAGAGGAAGATATACGGTCTGATTTTCGGGAATGGAAAGAAAGGCTCCCCGGATTCCCGCCGCCATGTCCTTAACTCTGGCAAGATAGATATTCCCAAGTATTTCCTCCCCGCCGGGAAAGGATGTCATCCTCATAAGCTGCGGCCTGTTCTCGTCAAACAGACAAAACAGCAGCCTGTCCTTCTGCCTTACAATAATTATTTTTCCCATGCATCGCCTCCCAGCAGAGGAACCAGACGGCCGTCCTCTTCCATTTTGTAGGTTTCCAGGCGGTGAATCTGAAAGGGAAACTCCGGAAGGGGAATTTCCTTTTCTGCAAAGAAGGCTTCCAGCACAAATCCGGGCTTCAGGTTGCTTCCGCTTCCCGCATCCAGCAGCATGTAAACCTCATGGTCCCGGATCTCCAGGTGATAAATTCCCTCCTTCAGATTTATTTCACGCTCACCCTTTTTTGTTTTTTTCACCACCGGAATCTGATCCCGTTCATAAAAGGAAACAAGCTCCTGCTCCAGGTGTTCCGGAAAAACACAAGGGTTCCGGAAGGATACGCGGTATCCGGCCGCCGCGACGCTTGCCATTGCGTTCTGCTCCCCTTCCGACAGTATGGCCGCATCCAGAATCCTGATTCCCTGTGCCATCTCGCCGTCCAGCCTTTCCCTCAGCTCATGAATATCTGAAAGGGAATTCAGCTCCATATCGAAATATTCTCCCTGGCTCGTGTGCCCGACGGAAAGCGGGGACGCAAAGGACAGAATCGGATGCGGACTAAAACCGGCAGAATAAGCAATATCGATTTTTGCCCTGCGGATCGCCTTCTGAAAGTACCGCATCACATCCAGATGTCCGATAAACTTTATAGGGCCTTCCTTTGAAAACTTAACCCGTACCTTCAAGCCTCCCTGCCTCCTCTCTTTTCATAACAAATGCCTGTCCCAAAGCGTGACGCACCGCAGCCCTGGCACTGCTCCCTGCAGTTTGGGGTCACATCCCCGGCCCTGGCGCGCTGCCATTCCTTAAGCAGGAACTCCTTGGAAACGCCGCAGTCCAGAAAATCCCAGGGGAAAATCTCATCTGTGCCGCGCTCTCTCACGGTATAAAAATCCGGATCAATCCCGCACTCCTCAAAGGCCTGCATCCACAGATCGTTTTTATAGTGCTCGCTCCACGCATCATAAAAGCATCCCTTTTTGTAGGCGCTCAGAATCACTTGATTCAGCTTCCTGTCTCCGCGGGCCATGATGCCCTCCAGCACGCTGGCATCCGCCTCATGCCAGTTGTACTTGATGCTCTTCTGATTAAGCTGTTCCGAGATTGTTTTTCTGGTAAAGTAAGCTTTTTCCAGAAATTCCTCCCTGCGGCACTGAGGTGCCCACTGGAAGGGAGTAAAGGGCTTGGGAATAAAGAAGGAGGTGCTTGCCACGATCTGCACTCTTCCGTTTCTCTTTTCCTTGGGAACCGTCTCGTAAAACACGGCCGCAATCTTGTTGGAAAGCTCCCCGATTCCGCGGATATCGCTCTCGGTCTCAAAGGGAAGCCCCAGCATGAAGTAGAGCTTGACCCTGGTCCAGCCTCCCTCGAAGGCAAGCCTGGCCCCCTCGAGAATCACCTCCTCGGACAGCCCCTTATTGATTATATCTCTCAGCCTCTGGCTTCCCGCCTCCGGCGCAAAGGTGAGGCTGCTCTTTTTTACATCCTGCACCTTGCTCATCACATCCAGGGAAAAAGCGTCTATGCGCAGGGACGGAAGGGAAATATTGATCTTCTGTCTGCGGCACTCCTCAATCAGAAAGTCGATCAGCTCAGGGAGCTTTGAATAATCACTTGAGCTTAAAGAGCTCAGGGAGATCTCGTCATGTCCTGTACTAGCAAGCATTTTCAGGGCGTATTCCCTGAGAAATGCAAGATCCCTCTCTCTCACCGGGCGGTACAGCTGGCCGGCCTGACAGAAACGGCAGCCCCGGATACATCCTCTCTGGATTTCCAGAACCACCCTGTCCTGTGTCACCTTGATAAAGGGAACCACGGGCTTTTCCGGATAATAGGTGTGGGAGAGATCACATTCCAGCTCCTTCAATATCGTGGCGGGAGCCTCAGGATACAGGGGACGCATCGCCTCTATGGTGCCGTCCTCCTTATAGGAAACCTCATACAGGGAAGGAACATAAATGCCGGGAATCCCCGCCGCTTTCCGAAGGAAGGCTTTACGGTCAAAGCCCGTTTCCCGGCAGTCCTCATACAGGCTGATCAGCTCCCGGTATCGGGTCTCGCCCTCCCCGATATAGAACAGATCAAAGAATTCGCATATGGGCTCCGGATTGTAGGCGCAGGGGCCCCCTCCGATCACGATAGGATCCTCCGCACCCCTGTCCCCTGCAAGAAGAGGGATCCCGGAAAGATCCAGAATCTGCAGAATATTGGTATAACACATTTCGTATTGAAGCGTGATGCCCAGAAAATCGAAATCTCTGACAGGATCCTGGGATTCCAGGGCAAACAGCGGGATACGCTCTCTTCGGAGAACCGCATCCAGATCCACCCAGGGACAGTAGAGGCGCTCGCACCACACATCCTCAAAGCGGTTGAGCATATCATAGATAATCTGAATCCCAAGATGCGACATCCCGATTTCATAGACATCGGGAAAACACATGGCAAAACGGACCTTCACCAGGTCCTTGTCTTTCATCACGGCATTGATCTCATTGCCGATATAGCGGGCGGGCTTTTCCACCTGCATCAGTATTTCATCACTTAACGCTAGCTTTCTCATTCTTATATCCATGCCTTTCCTGCGCATATCACAATACTATACAGTATAAAGGAATCCTCATCAGAAATCAAATGAATTCGGCAGATTAAGCTCCGTGGTTTCCTTAAGAAGAGAAAGCAGATCGTCCGTGGTTCTCCCGTAAAGATCCAGGTGATTCAGATCCATATAAATGAAAGCGGCGACCAACGCTGCGGCAAGAAGAAAGCGGATGCGGAAGCCGCCAAAGAGGCTTTCCTTTCGAATCGGCGGATTCTCTTCCATGTATCCCGGCATGGCGGCCGTCATCTCGGCGCCATAGAGCTCACCCTTATCCTGATGAAAACCGTTCCCGTAAAGAATACTCTCCCTCTCCCTGCATTTCATGCGGTTATACTGGTTTTCCATCCGAATGGTCTGTACCAGCGCCAGCTTACGTTCCGTGTCTGTTTTTTTCATTTCTTCCTCAAGCTTTCAAGACAACCTTACAATAAAATATGCGCCGCATACTGTTTCTATGCAGCGCATATGGATTCCATTGTTCAGCGTCTTGCCAGCTCCTGGGTGATTTCCTCCCAGCTCACTCCCTTCTCCACCATGAGAACCATCATGTGATACAGGAAGTCGGAGATCTCATATTTGATCTCCTCCGGATTGGGATTTTTGGCGGCAATCACAATTTCCGTGGCCTCCTCGCCAAGCTTTTTCAGAATTTTGTCAATTCCCTTGTCAAACAGATAATTCGTATAAGAACCCTCCTTAGGGTGCACCTTGCGGTCCTTTATGACCTGAAAGACCGACTCAAAGACCTTAAGAGGATTTGTCTCTTCATAATCCTTTTTCATTATCTCATTGAAAAAGCAGCTGTAGCTTCCGGTGTGGCAGGCGGCCCCGATCTGGGAAACTCTGGCAAGGATCGTGTCCTTGTCGCAGTCTGCCGTCATTTCCTTTACATACTGGTAATGACCGCTGGTGGCACCCTTGACCCAGAGCTCATTGCGGCTTCTGCTGAAATAGGTCATCCTGCCGGTCTTCAGAGTGGTCAGATAAGCCTCCTCGTTCATATAGGCAACCATGAGCACCTCGCTGGTCCGGAAGTCCTGAACCACTACCGGTATGTGTCCGTCTGAATTCTTTTTCAGCTCCTCCCACTTCACGGCGGGCTCAAAGGTGCGTATCCTCACACCGTTTCCGGCACACAGATCCTTGATGTCATTGATTTCTCTGGCATTCTCGTTGACCGCCTGTCCCGTGATTCCCGCAATCCGGTCATAGGAAAGCAGCTCGATCAGCTTATCCAGGGAAACCTCGGGAAGAGTGACCACAAGAGGAAGTGCGGAGATCTCTATGGCCTGCTTGATGGTTTTTTCATTCAGCAGTACTATCTCCTCCACATATTCCGTAAGAGTGGCCGCATTAGATTCGATTTCCGATGCATTCGCAATGCAGGCGGCGATTCTCTCTTTGCCGAACTTAAGGGAAACCTCTCTGGTAAGGGCGATATCCTCCTCCTTGGAGTAATTCAAAAGTGCCTTGCGGCAGCCTGCATAGAGCAGCTTTTTCACGTCCTCCATTCTCTTGATATTTCCCGCACCGGTGAGGGGAATCTGCGATTCCTGTGCCATCTGCTTTATCATGAGAATAGCGTTCTCGTGTTCTGCGTCAGTTACGGACAGATCGAAAACAATCAGCTCATCCGCATTATTCTCCCCATAAAATCTGGCAAGCTCCACGGGATTTTCGCTGACGATACTCCTGTCTCCAAACCCCTTTACCGCTTTCTGATTCAGCAGATAGATACAGGGAATAATTCTCTTATATGTATTCATCTTATAAACTGCCTTTCGTACTTAAAACATCCTCAATTCTTTCGTCCCTTGACACCGCTGTGTCCAGAGCCTTGGCAAAGGCCTTGAACATGGCTTCGATAATGTGATGGTCATTCACTCCGGAAAGCTTTTTAAGGTGCAGGTTCATTCCCGCAGTGTAAGATACCGCATAGAAAAATTCCCGCACAAGGGCTGTCTCAAAGCTTCCAACACTCTGTGCCGTAAAATCGCAGTCAAGGGAAAAATAGGGTCTTCCGCCAAGATCCACGGCACATAGCACAAGTGCGTCATCCATGGGAAGGATACAGGAGCCGTAGCGCCGGATTCCCTTCTTATCCCCCGCCGCCTCCCGGATGGCGTTTCCCAGCACCAGACCGGCATCCTCCACCGTATGGTGTCCGTCCACCTTAAGATCTCCCTTGGCATTAAGCTCAAGATCAAACAGGCCGTGTCTGGCAAAGCCCTCCAGCATATGGTCAAAGAAACCGATTCCGGTGTCAACCGCGCCTTTTCCCGTTCCGTCGAGATCAAGAAAAGCCGTGATATCCGTTTCTCTGGTGGTTCTCTTTATGGATGCGTTTCGATTCATAGCATTTCCCTCCATCATTCCTTAGCCTCAAACCTTACCCGGACGGAATTTGCGTGCGCCGTCAGGCCTTCCCTCTCGGCAAACAGCTCGATATCCTTATGAACTCTCAGGAGCTCCTCTCTGGAATAAGAGATAATACTGGTCTTCTTCATGAAGTCATCCACATTGAGCGGAGAGAAAAACCTGGCGGTCCCGTTGGTAGGTAAAATATGGTTGGGTCCGGCAAAATAATCCCCAAGGGGCTCCGAGGAGTATTCTCCAAGGAAAACGGCCCCTGCATTGCGGATTTTTGTCATGGTTTCAAAGGGATTCTCCGTGAGAATCTCAAGGTGCTCTGAGGCAATCTCATTTACCGCGTCTATGGCATCCTCCATGGTATCCGCCACAAAAATATACCCGTAATTTTCGAGAGATTCCCGGATTATCCGTTCCCGGGAAAGCTTTTTGGCAAACAGCTCCACCTGATCGGAAACCTTCTGGGCCAGCTCTCTGCTCGTGGTAATCAGAATGGCGCTGGCCATCTCGTCATGCTCGGCCTGGGAGAGAAGGTCGGCGGCCACATATCTGGGATTGGCATTTTGGTCTGCAAGCACTAGAATCTCGCTGGGACCTGCGATGGAATCAATACTCACATACCCGAAGCAGGCCTTCTTGGCAAGCGCCACGAAGATATTTCCGGGCCCGGTGATTTTATCAACCCTGGGAACGCTTTCTGTCCCAAAGGCCATGGCTGCCACCGCCTGGGCTCCTCCCACCTTATAGATTTCATCCACGCCCGCAATGTCGGCAGCCACCAGAGTGCCGAAGGGGACACTTCCGTCCTTTGCAGGAGGGGTCGTCATGATAATCCGCTCAACTCCCGCTACTCTGGCGGGAATCACGTTCATAAGCACGCTGGAAGGATAAGCAGCCTTTCCTCCGGGAACATAGACACCGGAAACGGCAAGGGGCAGGATTCTTAGTCCCAGCACAGTCCCGTTTTCCTCCGTGGCTATCCAGCTGTTGTGCAGCTGCTTCTGATGGAATTTCGTGATATTGCAGGCCGATCTTTTCATCACACTGACAAATTCCGGATCCACCTGCTTATAGGCCTCTTCGATCTCTTGGTCCGTAACCCGTATGGTTTCCCTGCTGATCCTGCACTGGTCAAATTTCAGCGTATAGTCAAACAGCGCCTGATCCCCCCGTTTTTTCACATCCTCGATGATTCGGCCAACTGTCTGCTCCTGCTCCTCAAAGCTGGCGGGACTCCTTTTCAGAAGCTTTTCCAGAAGACTGCTTTTCGTGCTTTTATTCAGATCTATAATTCTCATTCTTATCCGTCCTTTCCCAGGAATTTAGAGTAATTCCCTGATTTGCCCGATCAGGCTTCTGATTCTCTCCGTTTCCATCTGCATGCTGACCTGATTGACAATCATTCTCGCAGACAGGGGACAGACCTCCTCCAAAACCTGAAGACCGTTTTCGCGCAGTGTGGAGCCTGTCTCCACGATATCCACAATCACGTCAGAGAGCCCTACGATAGGCCCAAGCTCTATGGAGCCGTTCAGCTTGATGATATCCACGGTCTGATGTTTCTTATTAAAGAAATAATCCTTGGCTATATTGGGATACTTCGTGGCCACACGGATCATTTCATGATGCCGCAAAAGCTCTGCGGCGTCTTCCCTGCCGCATACGCACATTCTGCATTTTCCAAAGCCAAGATCCAGAACCTCGTAGATGCGCCGGTTTTCCTCCATAATAGTATCGCTCCCCACCACGCCGATATCGGCGGCACCGTATTCCACGTAGGTGGGAATGTCAGGTCCCTTTGCCAGGAAAAACTTAAGCCGCAGCTCCTCATTGACAAAAATCAGCTTTCGGGAGCTTTTGTCCTTCATCTCCTCGCAGGTAATTCCGATCCTCTCCAAAAGCTCAAGCGTCTTGGAAGCAAGCCTTCCCTTTCCCAGGGCAAAGGTCAGATATCGTTCTTCCCTCATTTTTCCACCTCTTTTCCCGGATTGTGTTTCCCGCCCTTAAGGGGAATGAGCTGGGCCGGAATTCCCCGGCTCCTGAGCGCTCTGGCCTCCTCCAGCTTATCAAGATAGGTTTCCTCGTCATAGAACAGCGCCGTCTTCTGGGCGGAGGGAGCAAATGTATGCTTCTGGCGGTTAAGGGCGTTCATCAGATCGTCGATGACGACCGCAAAGCCAATGGCGGGGGCCGGTTTCCCGAAATACCCCAGGAGGTTGTCATACCTTCCGCCCTTCACAACGGCATCCCCCACCCCGTAGGTGAATACCTTGAAAATGACACCGGTATAATAATTATATTTGCTCAGCATTCCCAGGTCAAAGGAAACATACTTTTCCACGCCATATGCGCAGAGCACCTCATAGAGAGCCTCCAAACGCCGGATGGCCACAAGAGAGCGGGAATTATGAACGTTTTTTGCCCGGGCAAGAGATTCCACAGAACCGAAATAGTCTGTGATCTCGAGAAGCATCTCGCAGGATTCCCGGTCGATTCCCCGCTCCATGAGAAGATTTTCCGCTCCGAAAATATTTTTTCCTGAAATAAAATCCCGAAGCGCCAGCTCTGTCTCGTCATCAAGACCCGCCTGCCTGCAGAGGCCTTTGAAATATTCCACCTCGCCGATACTGAGCTGAAACTCCGAAAGGCCTGCGGCCAGCAGCGCTTCGATCACCAGGGCGATCATCTCGCCGTCAGCCTCCACGCTTCCGTCCCCCATGAGCTCGGCCCCCATCTGAGTGACCTCCTTGAGCTTTCCCTGGAGAGCCTCCGTGTTGGTAAAGGTGTTGCCCTGATAACACAGTCGTATGGGGGCATCCCGGTCAATGAAATATTTGGCGGCGCACCTTGCCATGGAGGGGGTAAAATCGGGACGGAGAACCAGGGTGTTTCCCTCCTTGTCAAAGAATTTGTAGAGCTCCCGGGAGGGAGTGGTTCCGATCTTACTGGAAAAAACATCAAAATATTCAAAGATGGGAGTCTGAATATCCTCGTAGCCATACAGGCTCAGCCGGTGACGGATCAGCTCCTGGATTGAGAGCTTCCTGGCATATTCCTCACCGTAAATATCCCGCACGCCCTCCGGCGTATGGACAAGCTTCTTATACATTATGTAATTCTCCTTGTTTTAATTTAACACTTCACAGTGATAACTCGCTACTATAACAACGCAAAAACTATTGACAGTATAGCGGAAACAAAATGAAATGTCAAAGGATTTCTCAAAAATCTCTGTCTTCCAGATCCTTACTTAAAATATCAAGATAGGGAACAAAAATACCGTCTTTCCTGGGCAGATAGTAGTCCGGGTTCAGCTCGTCCCTCCGAAAGCTCTTTCTCCCGCCCGCTCTCGACCTGTCCCAGAAAAAGCGGAGCATCTCATAGGGAAGGTAATAAAAAAGATCCTCATGGGTGTAATAAATCAGAAAAAAGGCGATTCCCTTCTGCCTCTCAAACTGCTCCATGAACATGACCTGATGTTCATGAATATTCTGAAGGGAAAAGGTATCCACGGCGCACTCCTTGGCATCAAAGCACACGGGAATGCCCTGAACGACTCCGATATAGTCCACGGTACTCTTCTTCTCAAAATAAGCCAGCGTGATGTGGCGGCTGGTTTTGTCGATATTGATGGGGGTAATGGGGGTTGGGATCTTCTGGATCAGGGCCAGTCCGTTTTCCAGATATTTTTCATTCGTCCGGTTGATCAGATCCTCCAAGGTGGAGCCTCGAAGCCCCCTCGAGTTCCAGGTTGCCATAATACTGCCTATCCCTCCCTTTGGTCCGCCAGAATCTGTGTGAAGACGGCTGGTTCTTCTGCCGTAAAGACAGACGGCCTTTTCCTGCCCGGAAACAGAATCTCGTCAGGGGGAAATTCCAGGCGGAAGGCATGGAGGAGCTGGGAATCCAGATGATATGTTTTCCGGTATCTGTCATGGAGGGCGGCATCCCCGTATTTCACATCCCCCAAAAGAGGATGTCCGTCAAGTGCCATGTGAGCCCGGATCTGATGGGTCTTTCCCGTGATCAGCTCCGCTTCCAGATAGGTTATATCAGAAAATCTCTCAACCGGATAATATCGTGTCTCAACATAAGAGCTTCCCTCCGTTTTTTTTGAAGTGATTTTCACCCTGTTGGTCTTTGCATCCTTTACCAGATAGCCTGTCAGCAGCCGGGTTTGTGTCACGTCTCCTGATACGAACAGGCGGTAAAATTTGCGGATTTTGCGCATTCTGATCAGCTCGTTCAGCCGCTGGCTGCCCACAAGGGACTTTGAGCAGATCACAAGCCCGCTGGTGTTCCGGTCCAGACGGTTGCAGACGGAGGGACGGAAGGTCGCAAGACTTTCCTTTGTGGCATCACCCCGGGCAAGAAGAAGGCCGATCAGCCATTCATTCAGGGACAGATCCGAATCCTTTGCCTTCTGGGAGAGAACCCCCGCCGGCTTGTCCGCAAGCAGCAGATGCTCGTTTTCATAGACCACCTCAATGGGGGAAAGCGATTCATAGGCCCTGCGGTATTCTTCCCCGCGGCTTTCCTGGGAAAAACCCGAAAAGGTCTCCGCCGAGAGGAAAAGCCTGACCTGATCTCCCGCAGCCAGCTTTTCCGGGCCCTGGGCCCTTGCGTTATTCAGGACGATGTTTTTTTTTCGAAGCATTTTATAAAAGAAGGAAGACGGAGCCTTGGGAAGAAGCTTTCTCAGATATTTATCCAGCCTCTGCCCCGCTTCGTTATCCGTGATTTCAAACTGATACATGGAAGCTCCTTTTACAGTGAAATATCATACAAAACAGCAATCACCCCGTCATCCGGCCCTGCGCCGCTTTCCTCACACAGGCGGTTCAGCTGCCTGAGGCGCTCACAGTATTTGTCAAGATCCGTAAAAATTTTGAGCGTGATCTCCTTACAGCCGCCCTGCCTCAGCATAGCGGTAAGATGCTCCTCACAGGCTTTTGCACCGCATTTCGGATCCTCCGTAAACCCGCAGAGGTTTTTTCCCGCACTCACCATATGGCTGATGGCGAAATTCTGCCTGTAGGAGGTGAAATACATATCATACATCCCCTCCAGGCTTCCCCCGGATGCCTTGAGAATTCCGTGCGCCTCATCCCCGCATCCCCTGGCTCTTACGTACAGGATAAGGCTTACCAGACTTTTACATGCCGGAAGACAGCCCAGAACCGCAACGATGGTGAGAAGGTTTCTGCGGCTCCCGGTGCTGATGATCCCTGCGGCGAGAAGAGAGAGGGGAACGGCAAAGAAAATGATGGTTCGAATAAGAACCAGCTTCCTCTTTGCGGCCAGATATCCGAACTGCCCTTTGACTGCTTTTTCTATCATAAAACTCCTCCGTCATTTCTTTTTGTGAATATTTCTGATCGTCCGTTTCTTTTGAGGCTTCCTGTCTGCGCCCTTTGCGGCGGCGCTGCGGGAAACCGCCTCCTTTTTCTTTTGATCCCCGTCTTTGCCATGGGCTGTCCGGGGACGGATCAGACATTCTCTGCCATAGCCGATCAGATCCTCTCTTTGTCCCTTTTGAAGGGCTTCCAGAACCAGATCATAATTCTTCGGGTTCCGGTATTGAATCAGTGCCCGCTGCATGGCCTTTTCGTGAGGGTTTCTGCACACATACACCTTCTCGCCGCATCTGGGATCGATCCCCGTGGCGTACATAACCGTGGATAAGGTGGAAGGCGTGGGATAAAAATCCTGCACCTGCTCGGGCATATATCCCAGGCCCTTCAGGTAAACGGCAAGCTCAATGGCCTCCTTCAGGGTAGAGCCCGGATGGGAGGACATGAGATAGGGAACCAGAAACTGCTTTTTGGAAAGTGAGGCGTTAATCTGCTCGTATTTTCTGACAAAGCGCTGATAAACCTTGTTTTCCGGTTTCCCCATCCGCTTTAGGACGGCATCGGAAATATGTTCCGGAGCCACCTTCAGCTGCCCGCTCACGTGGTGCTCCACCAGCTCCCGGAAAAACTCTCCGCTCTGATCCGCAAGCAGATAGTCAAAACGAATGCCGGAACGGATGAAAACCTTTTTCACGCCGGGAAGCGCCCGAAGCGCCCGGAGCAGATTCAGATAATCGCTGTGATCCGCATTCATATTTTTGCAGGGAGAGGGAAAAAGGCACTGCCTGTTTTTGCACACTCCCATGGAAAGCTGCTTATCGCAGGAGGGATGTCGGAAATTGGCCGTGGGCCCTCCCACGTCGTGAATATATCCTTTGAAGTCAGGATCCTGAATGATCTTCCCCGCTTCCCTGAGAATGGATTCATGGCTCCTTACCTGGACGGTCCGTCCCTGGTGAAAGGTCAGGGCACAGAAGCTGCAGCCTCCAAAGCAGCCCCGGCTGCTGATCAGGGAAAATCTGACCTCCTCTATGGCGGGTACGCCGCCTGCCTCACGGTAGGATGGATGATAGGTTCTCTGATAGGGAAGATCATAGACATCATCCATCTCCTGCATGGAAAGAGGCCTTGAGGGGGGATTCTGAACCACGTAGACACCGCCCGGATAAGGCTCCGCAAGAATCCTCCCGGTGCAGGAATCCGTATTTTCATACTGAATCTGAAAGCTGCCGGCATAGAGGGAGGAATCCTGCTTCATCCTGTCATAGGAAGGGAGCACGACAGCATTATATTCCTCCTGCCTGTGCCCGGAAATTCCCGAAATATCCCGGGTTTTGTATACGGTACCCGGGATGTAGGTGATATCCTTTACGGCAAGTCCGCTTGAGAGAGCTTCCGCAATTTCCACAATGGACAGCTCTCCCATACCGTAGGAGATCAGATCAGCCCTGCTGTCCAAAAGGATGGAACGCTTGAAGGAATCGGTCCAATAGTCGTAATGGGCCAGTCTGCGCAGGCTGGCCTCGATTCCGCCGATAATCACGGGAACATCCCGGTACATCCGGCGGATAAGATTTCCATAGACCACTGTGGCGTAATCAGGGCGCTTCCCCATGACTCCGCCGGGGGTATACGCATCCGAGGCCCGCCTTTTTCTGGAAACATAGTAATGGTTTACCATGGAATCCATGTTTCCGCCGCAGATCAGAAAGCCAAGCCTGGGTTTTCCGAAGACATTAATGCTCTCGGGATCCTTCCAATCCGGCTGGGATATTATGCCGACATGATATCCTCTGGCATCCAGAACGCGGCTGATGATGGCAGGCCCGAAGGAGGGATGATCCACATAGGCATCCCCGATGACATAGACGAAATCCATCTGCCGGATTCCCCGTTTCTCCATTTCCTGGCGTGTAATTGGCAAAAAATCTTCTGTCAAGTTAACCTCCAATCACAGTAATCACTGATATAATAATCCGAAAGCCTCTGCTTTTCTTCCCTCTGTTCCACGGAATACGTATCCTCAACGGCACAGACTCTCATTCCTGCCGCTTTTCCTGCGAGAATTCCGGGGACAATATCCTCGAAGACAAGACAGGCATGCGGACTTACTCCGCACCGTCTTGCCGCTTCCAGATAGACATCCGGCGAGGGCTTTCCCTTATTCACCTCACAGCCTGTCACAATACAGTCAAAATATCCCTCAAGGCCGTGGGTTTTCAGAATATTTTCCACAAGCTCCCGGGAATTGCTGGTAGCGATTCCCAGGCGGATCCCTCTTTCCCTGCACAGCGCAAGAAAGTCGGAAACGCCCTTTTTCAGGGGAACCTGATGGGTGTACTTCTCCCAGGCCATCTGATTCCAGTCCTCTTTTATCTTTTCCACACAATCCGGTATCTGGAACCTCTCCTTCACATAGAGAGCGGTTTCCGTAAAGCTCATGCCTCCAATATCCTCCTGAAGTCCGGCAGGAAGCGTAAGACCGAATCTTCCAAGATATTCAATGTCAATCTCATGCCAGACCCAAAGAGAGTCCACCAGCGTGCCGTCAAGATCAAATAAAACCGCTTCGATACCGTCTAACATGTCTTTTGCCATAGCAAGTCAACCTCTTCCTTTGTCAATTCACGAATCTGTCCCTCGGAAAGCCCGGGATCCAGGGCCAGGCCTCCCATGGAAAGCCGTTTCAGATAAGTGACCGTAAGGCCCTGTGTCTGAAACATTCTCTTAACCTGATGGAACCGTCCCTCTGTAATCGTGATGGTACAGCTAAGATCCGCAAGAGGGGTAACAACAGCCTTTCTGGTCGGCTCTTTATCTCCGATGTCAACCCCCGCTTCCAGGGCGGCGGCCTTTTCGGCAGGAAGGGGAAAATCCGTCTCCACATAATAGGTCTTGGGTACATGGAATCTGGGGGAGAGGAGCCTGTGGGCCAGCTCTCCGTCGTTGGTAAGAAGCAGAAGCCCCACGGTATCCTTGTCAAGCCTTCCCACCGGAAAAATATCCTGAACCGGAATTCCGGAAAGCTCTCCTCCGTTCGCAGGGCCGCACTGCTCCATAAAAAGCGAGAGCACGGTCCGGCAGGAGGAATCCCTGGTGGCGCAAAGAACGCCTGCGGGCTTGTTCATCATATAATAGACGAAGGGCCTGTAGCGGTATTCCCTTCCCTGATAAGAAATCACGACACTCTCCTCATCCACCTTCAGATCCGGCCTCAGGACTCTTTCTTTGTTTACCAGGATCCTGCCGCTCTTTATGAGGGCCTTTACCTCGCTGCGGCTTCCAAGATTCAATTCGCATAATAACCTGTCAATTCTCATAACTATTATAATAACACAAAATAAGAAAAGAGCTACCCCCTTTGAAGAAAAATACCACCCGGTTTCTTTGCTCCTTATCCGTGTTCGGGCTTACCGCCGTCATTCTGCTCTTTCCGGAAAAAAGCCTGTATTTCGCCTTGAACGGGCTGAATCTCTGGTTCCGGAACATGATTCCCACACTCTTTCCCTTCATGGTGCTATCCGGTATCATGATCCGGATGAACCTGACAGGCTCCTTCATAAGACTCCTGAAGCCGTTTCTCTTTCCTGTTTTCCGAGTAAACGACGAGTGTCTGTATGCCATTCTCGTGGGATTTCTCTGTGGGTTTCCCATGGGGGCAAATGTGAGCGCCCAGCTTTGTCTGCGAAATAAAATCACCAGAAGGGAGGCGGAATTTCTGCTTGCCTTCTGTAACAATATAGGTCCCGTCTATTTTATCAGCTTTGTGATCCCCATGATCAGAGCTTCCGGACTTCTTCCCCTCCTTGCGGGGATGTACGGGCTTCCGCTGCTGTACGGGATTATGCTGCGCCATACCGTTTTCCGGGACCTTACTCCGTACCGGAAGCCGGCAGGTGCGGCTGCTCCATCCGCCTCCTTCCTTCAATCGCTGGACGAATCAGTGATGGCCTCCCTCCACGGCATCACAAAGCTGGGCGGCTATATGATCTTTTTCAATCTGCTGAACATCCTGCCCGCTCTTTTTATCCGAAACAGGCTGGCCGGCGGAGTAATCAGCGGTCTGCTTGAGATCACGGGAGGAATTAAGCTCCTTAAGGACAGTGCGCCTTATGTGAGTCTGAGCCTTCTTCCCTTCGGGGGAATGTCCTGTATGGCCCAGACCTACAGCATGATCCGGGATGCGGAGCTGTCCCTGAAAAAATATATGCTTCACAAGCTGGCTCTCACCGCCGTCTCCGCCGCCTATTACTTCCTCTTAGCCTCAGGATCATTCTGACCATGGCAAGGAAGACAAGGATCATCAGGATGCCGATAAAAATGAGCAGGACTGCCAGCGTATTCTGTTCCGCCGCCTTTGTTCCTTCCAAATCCCGGGCATAAAGCTCCTCCGGATGAAGCTCCTCATAGGATGGCAGCTCATCCTCCGCTCCCGGAGGGGATACCGCTTCGATTTGAATGTGATTGCTCTCCGTAAAAAAGTCAAAGCCATTGTAGGCGTTTACGCACAGCTCCAAATTCTGCTCCAGAGGAATATCCGCCGTGAAAACATGCTCCGGAGCGGATTCGTACCAGACAGGGCGGGGCCATGGCTCCAGCCGGGAAAACGTTCTTCCTCCGTCCAGGCTGTAGCTGTAATACTGAACATAGCTCTCACGGTCCGAAGCCTCGATCTTTACGGTGAGCTCTCCTGTCTGTTCATTGATCTCCTGCACCTCGATTGCGCACACGTCGGGTCCTGACTTGTCCGGTCTGACCGCATCCTCCCTGATTTCCACGTTCATTTTCGGATAACCGCCGTAGTCAACGCCAAGCTCCGGACTTGCCAGCCCCAGATATTTGGCAGCGGCCGTCCCGTCTGCACGTCCAAAGGCCTTAAGCTGCTCTTCGCTTTGCTGGTAAAAGACCTTATCGGAGGGATGATCCAGATGACAGTGTTCGATCAGAGCGGAGGGAATATCAAACTCAGAGCAATATCTTAATATGCCATAATAATTTTCGTCCCGGTCGTTCAGTCTTGTCTTGATTCCGCGGGAATACAGTCCCATCTCCGTAAGCTGCTCCATCTCGATCTCGGCAAAGGCCCGCCCCTTGGCATAGAGGCTGCCGTATGCGGGAACCCAGACCTCCGCTCCGTAAAAATTGTGGTTTTCCGAGCTGTTGTAATGCAGGCAGAACAGAAAATCGGCTTCCTTTTCCCTGGCGAACTGTGCGCGGGCCTTGATGGACAGATCCGTATCTGTTTCATGTGTCAGGTAAACAACCACGTTCTCATACCGTTCCAGCTCCTCCTTCATGGCCATGGCCGTCACCATGGTCATATCCTTCTCCACATATCCGTCATACTGCGCACCCAGGTTTTTTCCGCCGTGTCCGGGATCGATCACGATGATCACCGGCTCCTGCGCATGTACCATCCGGGGACAGCATAAAAGGCAGACCGTGGTAAAAAGCAGAATTCTCCATTTTCCTCTCATAGATTCACTCTCCCCCTCTTTACAAATTTCCGACAGGCCCTCACATGAAAAGAACCGGCTTACAAGAATCAGTAAGCCGGTTTTCTCCTACAGCATATCCGCATTAAGATTATCTGGCGGCGCTGCTCCGTCCGGGGCATCGCCGGTATATTCGTCCGCCTCGGGGGGATTCAGCTCCACCCGGTTGGCATTGACAATATCACTGTAATGTGTCATCGCTCCCATAAAGCTCTCATAATGATCCTGGGTTATTTTCATGGTCTGTGACAGCAGGTTGTCCACATTTGCAAGGATTCCGTCCGTATACTGCATGGCGGCCTGACGCATATTGTTGGCCTCAATGGTGGCGTTATCCAGAATTTCCTGGGCCTGGTGGGTCGCCATAGTGACAACCTCGTTGGCCTGTGCGTAGGCCTGTTGCATGATCTCGTGTTCATTGATCAGTTCATTGGTATGAAGAGTCGCCTCGTTGATCAGAGACTCGGCCTTGGCCCTTGCGTCATTCAGAATTGCCTCCTTGTTGCTGATGATCTTCTGATAACGCTTGATCTCGTCAGGAGTCTTCATCCGAAGCTCACGCAAAAGCTCGTCGATCTCTTCCTTGTCAACAATGATTTTGGAATTGGAAAACGGCTGATATTTACATCCGTCAATGTACTCTTCAATTTCATCGATCAGCTGCTCAATTCTGCTGCTCATTCATTTTCCCCCATTTACCTGAATCCATATCCAAACTTTTCATATACTTTTTGAGCTACAAAGCCGGGAACACACATGGAAATATCCCCTTTAAAGCTTGCGATCTCCTTCACGCTCGAGGAGCTCAGATAGGCATACTCAAGCTTGGTGGTCAGAAATACCGTGTCAAGCGAGCCTCTGGAAAGCAAAGCGTTTGTCTGCGCATTCTGCAGCTCATATTCAAAATCGGTGATTGCCCGAAGCCCCCGGATAACCACGTGAATATTCCGGGATGCGGCGTAATCCACCAGAAGGCCGCTGAAAGCCTCCACCTTTACATTTGATAAATCTTTTGTTGCTTCCTCCAATATATTAACACGTTCCTCTACAGAAAACAATGGAGTTTTTAGTTTATTGTTCAAAACGCTCACGGTCAGTTCGTCAAAAATCTGCGCCGCTCTTTTGATAATATCAAGATGTCCGTAAGTAACCGGATCAAAGCTTCCCGGATAGATTGCTGCTTTCATAGGGCTTCCTTTCTGCAAAAAACATGCTTGTTCGTCTTATACCGTTTCTCCCTTTCCACCATAAAGCCAAGATCGCCCACAAAATCAAACGCTCTGGAAAGATGGGCTTCCACGATGATGAGGGTGTCCTGCGTCACATAGCTCTGCCGGGAAAGAGCGGAAAAGATATCTCTCTCACATTCCATGCGGTAAGGGGGATCCATAAACAAAATATCCACCTCCCGCTCGGGGATCATGGAAAGGGCGCTTACCGCATCCTGCCTAAGGAGCGTTGCCCTGTCAGTGAACTTGGTGAACGAAAGGTTATCCCGAATACAGGAGAGAGCCTCCCTGTCATTTTCTATGAAATAAGCATGTCTGGCACCTCTGCTTAAGGCCTCGATTCCCATGGCTCCGCTTCCGGCAAAAAGATCCACGAAGATCCCGTCCGGCACCCTGTTTTGAATCATGTTAAACAGGGTTTCCTTGATCCGGTCCGTGGTAGGCCGGGTATCAAGCCCCTTTGGCGCCTTAAGAGGCAGGCTCCTTGCCGTTCCCGCAATCACTCGCATACCGTTTTCCTCCTATACTCTGACCTTTGTCCCCTTTGTGTCCCGGCTTCCGACTCTGAGTTTGGAAAGCTCCATCTTTTTATCTTTGTACTCGATAACGGTTTCGCCTGCACCGGGAACATAGTACACGTTTTCCACGAAATCCTTCGCTCCCAGCTTCATGCCCCTGACACCCACCGCACCCTTTTTCTTCTCGGGTATTTCCTCCACGGGGAATTTGAGGAAATAGCCTTCCGCCGTCTGCAGCACAATATGCTTCTGATCCTTCCAGATTTCCACGTTTACCACCTCATCCCCCTCCTGGAGCTTGGTTGCGGCAACCGTGCGCTTGGCCACGTCAAATTCTCCGCCGTCCACCACCTTCAGCATGGACTGCTTCGTGGCGAAAAGAACGCGGTAAAGATTCAGGCTGGTCTGACTGGTCACCAGAATCATGGTTTCCTTTTCCGAATTGAAATTGCTCACATTGTCGATGGGAACCGCCTTGTCCCTGAACTTGCCAAAGGGAAGATCCATGACCTTGACGGTGTGGAGCTGTCCCGTGTTCGTGAAGATACAGATCTTTCCTGTGTTTTTGCAGGGGAAGACATACTTATTTTCCGTATCCGCCGCTTCCCTGTTTCGCTCATAGACCGCCAGATCAATGGTCCTGGCATAGCCGAAACGGTCCATGAGAAACATGACCTCCATTTCCTCCGCCTTCTTTTCCTCATAGACAGCCTCCGCCCGGTTTTCAATAACGGTGCGCCTGTCTCTTTTGTAGGAGCGCTTGATCTCGTCCAGCTCATTCATGATGACCTGAGCCATGGAATCTCTCCTGGAAAGAATATCTTCATAACGGTAGATATTCGCAAGCGTCTCCTCGTGCTCATTGATCAGGGCCTCCAGCTCCAGTCCGATCAGCTTGTAGAGACGCATATCCAGAATGGCGTTGGCCTGCTTCTCCGTAAAGCAAAGCTGGGAAGCCATCAGCTTCGATTCCTTATATTTGAATTTGATTCCCGCGGTCTTTCCCTCCGTCAGGGCCGCCTTTGCCATGGTGCGGTCCTTGGAGCCTCTCAGGATCTCGATGATCAGGTCGATCACATTGCAGGCCTTGATCAGTCCCTCCTGGATTTCTCTTCTCTCTCTCTCCTTTTCCAGAAGGGTTGTATACTTTCTGGAAGCCACCTCGAACTGAAAATCAACGTTACACTTGATGATCTGCTTTAACCCCATGGTTTCCGGTTTTCCGTTAGAAATTGCCAGCATGTTGACACCGAAGGTGTCCTCGAGTCTCGTCTTTTTGTAGAGCATGTTGATGAAGTTGTCAACGTCCGCATCCTTGCGGAGCTCAATAACAATGCGGATTCCTTCCTTGGAGGACTGGTTCATAATGTCCACAATATCCTGAGTTTTCTTCGATTCTGCAAGAGATGCAATATCGGAAAGGAATTTTGCAATATTTGCGCCAATCATTGTGTACGGTATTTCACTCACAACCACGTTGGTTTTTCCGGCCTTGCCCTTCTCGATATCCACCTTGCCCCGCAGCTTGATCTTACCGGTTCCCGAATTGTAAATCTCAAGCAGGTCGTCCTTGTTAATCACCACCCCGCCGGTGGGAAAATCGGGTCCCTTGATATACCGCATCAGCCCCTGTGTGGTGATTGCCTCATCCTTCATATAGGCTTTTACCGCGTCAATGACCTCTCCCAGATTGTGGGGAGGTATGCTGGTGGCCATACCCACGGCAATTCCCTCGGATCCGTTGACCAGGAGGTTCGGAAATCTGGCGGGGAGCACGGAGGGCTCTTTTTCGGTCTCGTCAAAGTTGGGGACGAAATCCACCACGTTTTTGTCGAGGTCAGAGAGAAAAGCCTCCTGGGTCACTTTTTCCAGCCTGGCCTCCGTGTAACGCATGGCCGCGGCCCCGTCCCCCTCCACGTTCCCGAAATTTCCGTGGCCGTCAATGAGGGGAAGCCCCTTTTTAAAGTCCTGTGTCATCACAACCAGAGCTTCATAGATGGAGCTGTCTCCGTGGGGATGAAATTTACCCATGGTATCGCCCACAATACGGGCGCTCTTTCTGTAAGGCCTGTCATAGCGGATTCCAAGCTCGTGCATATCGTAAAGGGTGCGGCGCTGTACAGGCTTTAAGCCGTCCCTCACATCCGGAAGCGCCCTTGCAATGATCACGCTCATGGCGTAGTCGATAAAGGACTTCTGCATCACCTCGGAGTATTCTGTTTTAATAATCTTCTCGTCCATTCAGTTTCCAAGCCTTTCTCAGATATCCAGTTCTGCGTCCTGGGCATGATCGTAAATAAAAGCCTTTCTGGGAGGCACATCGGTGCCCATAAGCATCTCCGTCACCTCGGAGGCCATGCGGGCATCCTCGATCTCCACGAGCTTCAACATGCGGGTTTCCGGATTAAGCGTGGTTTCCCACAGCTGATCCGCATCCATCTCTCCCAGTCCCTTGTAGCGCTGCAGGGTGAAGGGCCCCTTGTGCCTTTTCCGGTAGCGCTCCAGTGCCTTGTCGTCGTACAGATATTCCTCCTCGCCCTTGCTCGGCATGGCCTTGTAGAGGGGAGGCATGGCGATATAGATATGGCCCTCGAAGATCAGCTCCGGCATAAAGCGGTAGAACAATGTCAGAAGAAGGTTGGAGATATGAGCTCCGTCCACATCCGCATCGGCCATGATGATGATCTTGTCATAGCGCAGCTTTGTGATGTCAAAATCATTTCCGTAGCCTTCTGAAAAGCCGCAGCCAAAGGCATTGATCATGGTCTTGATCTCGGCGTTTGCAAGCACCTTGTCGATACTCGCCTTCTCCACGTTCAGAATCTTTCCCCGGATGGGCAGGATCGCCTGAAAGGCCCTGTTTCTTGCCGTCTTGGCGCTGCCTCCGGCGGAATCTCCCTCCACGATAAAGATCTCGCATTTGGAGGCGTCCCTGGATTCACAGTTGGCAAGCTTGCCGTTGGAATCAAAAGAAAACTTCTGTCTGGAGAGCATGTTCGTCTTGGCCTTCTCCTCGGTTTTCCGGATTTTGGCCGCCTTCTCCGCACAGCTGATAATCGCCTTTAGAGTGTCAAGATTCCGGTCAAGATAGCGTGTCAGCTCCTCGGACGCAATCTTGTTCACCACCTTGGCGGCATCCTGGTTATCCAGCTTGGTCTTGGTCTGGCCCTCGAATCTGGGATCCGGATGCTTGATGGTGATCACCGCCGTGATGCCGTTGCGCACATCCGCCCCCGTGAAGTTCAGATCCTTTTCCTTTAATATGTTCAGCTCTCTGGCATAGGTATTTACAATGTTGGTAAAAGCCGTCTTAAAACCCGTCAGATGTGTCCCGCCCTCGGCGTTATAGATGTTATTGCAGAATCCAAGGACATTTTCATGGAACTCATTCACATATTGAAGGGCGGCCTCCACCGTGATTCCCTCGCTCTCGCCGGTAAAATAGATAACGTCGTGGAGAACCTCCTTGGACTTGTTCATATCCTTGATAAAGCCGATGATTCCGTCCGGCTCATGAAATTCCAGGTGCTCCGGCTGCTGTCTTCTCCTGTCCTCAAACACGATGGTGAGAGCCGGATTCAGGTAGGCCGTCTCGTGAAGCCGGCTCTTGATCTCCTCCTCCCGGAACCGCGTCTTGTCAAAGATTGTGTCATCGGGCAGGAAATTGATGATGGTGCCCGATCCTTTTGCCTTTCCCACAACAGGAAGCAGCCCGTCCTTCAGCTCGACCACCGGATTCCCACGCTCGTACCGGTCCTCATAAATGCTCCCCGCGCTCTTAACCCGGACGGTTAAATAGGCGGACAGAGCATTTACCACCGAGGAGCCCACACCGTGAAGCCCGCCGCTGGTCTTATAAGCGGTTCCGTCAAATTTACCTCCCGCATGAAGGGTGGTGAATACAAGACGCTCCGCACTGATTCCTTTCTCATGCATTCCCACCGGAATGCCTCTTCCGTTATCCTCCACTGTTGCCGAGCCGTCCGCTTCCAGAATCACGGTGATCCGGTCGCAGTAACCCGCCAGATGTTCATCCACTGCATTATCAACGATCTCGTAAATCAAATGATTGAGGCCCTTGGTGGAAACGCTTCCGATATACATTCCGGGCCTTTTCCTTACTGCCTCAAGACCTTCCAGCACCGTGATGCTGGAAGCGTCATAAACTGGTGGTTTTGCCATTTACTACCTCTCCTTTGCCGCCGTCTTACGGTCTCAAATCTTTTTACAGCAGGCGACTGCAAGAGCGCCCGGTCCGATATGACAGGCCACGCTGAGGGAGAGCGGATCCACCTGAATGGGAAAACCCGGAAACTCCGAAAGAAGCTCCTCCTTAAATGCAAGAGCGGCCTCCCTGTCCTTTGTGTAGGCGACCTGGAGCCATATGTTGTCGCTGGCCGCACCGCCGAACCGGTTCTCCATATCGCTTCGAATCGCATTAATCATGGTTGTTTTTCCCTGGCCTGCGGTTCTGGCCTTGGCAAAGGCGTCCAGCTTCTCCCCCTGAATCTGAAGAACCGGCTTTAATTTCAGCAATGTTCCGATTGCCGCCGCGGCCGGGGTGATTCTGCCGCCCTTTTTCAGGTAATAGAGAGTATCGAGCATGATGTAGATACTGGAATTGAATTTGTCCTTTTCCAGAAAATCCTTAATCTGTGCGGCTCCCATTCCTTTCCCGGCAAGAGAAAGCGCATCCAGGGCGGACTGACGCTGGGTAACGGAAATGCGCTGGTTATTTACGACCTGCACCTTTCCCTCAAAGTCCTCCGCAAGCATCATGGCGCTCTGACAGGAGCCGGAAAGACCGCTGCTCATGGGAATATGGACGATCTCGTCATATTCGCCGAGAACCTCCTTCCACAAATTCAGAACCGATTCCGGAGAGGGCTGGCTGGTCACTACGTTCGCACCTGTTTCCAGCTTTTCGTAAAATTCCTCCTGGGTCAGGTCGATATCCTCAAAAAAAGTCTCTTCATTAATCATAAAAGGCATGGGAAGGACAAAAATGCCGAGCTCCTTTCCCTGCTTCTGGGTAATCCCGCTGTTACTGTCCGTAATAATAGCAACTTTTCCCAACTGTGTTTCCTCACTTTCCAAATAGAAATGTAAAATACAAACTATATATTACTGTCAGATTGTCCTAAAGTCAATAAAATTTGCCGTATTTTGGTCAAGATACCTTTTGATGGAAGCGTGCTCCTTCGCCGTCAGATCCTCATCTGTCAAAAGCAGCTCATCCACTGTCATGCTTACCTTTTTCAGCAGCTCGCCGTCCTCATAAATATCCGCCACCTCAAAGCTCAGCTCCCCGCTCTGTCTGATTCCGAACAGGTCGCCGGGTCCCCGCAGCTTCAGATCCTCCTCCGCTATGAAAAAGCCGTCGCTTGATCTGTTCAGTATCTCAAGACGCTCCATGGCCTGCGGCCTGTCGCTTCCGCTCACAAAGATACAGTAGGACTGGGCCTCCCCTCTCCCGATCCTTCCCCGGAGCTGGTGAAGCTGGGCCAGGCCGAAACGCTCCGCATTCTCCACCATCATCACGGTGGCATTTGGAACATTGATGCCCACCTCTATTACCGTGGTGGATACGAGCACGTCAATATCTCCCGCCGAAAAGGCCTCCATGATCCTGTTCTTTTCGCCGGCCTTCATTTTTCCGTGAAGGAATTCCACGCAGATCCGGGAGGGCAACTCGTTTCTGAGCCTGACCGTGTAATCCGTCACGTTTTCAATATCCCCCGCATTTTCGTTTTCATCCACCATGGGGCAGATTACATAGACCTGGTGTCCGACGGACACCTCCCTTGTGATAAATTCATAGGCCTTTTTGCGGTAATCGGTGTTCACCACACAATTCTTTATGGGAAGCCGGCTGCGGGGCAGCTCGTCCACGACAGAAAGATGGAGGTCTCCGTAAAGGATAATGGCAAGGGTTCTGGGAATTGGAGTTGCGCTCATCACGAGCACATGACAGCCTTCCCCCTTTTCGCCGAAGAGCTCTCTCTGCCGGACTCCGAAACGGTGCTGCTCGTCCGTAATCACAAGAGCCAGGGAACGGTAGGTTACCTTTTCCTGAATCAGGGCATGGGTTCCGATAATGACATTCACCTCGCCGGACTGTATGCGGGCGTAGAGCTTCTTTTTCTCTGCGGCAGAGACCGATCCGGTCAACAAAACCGACCTGATCGGTAAACGATATTTTTCGGTGAGCCGCTTCAGCTGTTCAAAATGCTGTCCGGCAAGAATTTCCGTGGGAGCCATCAGCGCTCCCTGATATCCATTGGAAGCCACAAGCACAAGGGCGAGAAAGGCCAGAATCGTCTTTCCGCTTCCCACATCTCCCTGAATCAGCCGGTTCATACAGCTTTCTCCAAACAGGTCCTGTTTGATTTCCTCCCATACCCGGCTCTGGGCCCCTGTAAGCTGATAGGGAAGCCCCTCGATCAGACGGCCCGGATCCGCAGTCTCGATCATGGGAAAGGACGAGGGCTGATCCTCGTTCACCTTCTTTAACCTGCGCAGGGAGAGCAAAAAGAGAAAGAACTCGTCAAAGGCAAGCCTCCTCCTGGCCGTTTTCACAGCCGCCAGGCTCTCCGGAAAATGAATTCCCGAAATGGCCTGGTTCCGTGAAATGAGTTCATACTCTCTCAAGATGGAATCCGGCAGATACTCTTCCTCGTCCACCGCCTGCATGGCCTGCTTTACGGCCTTTATCACCGCATTGTTGGTAAGCCCCGCCGTCAGGGCATAGCAGGGCTGCAGAGTTCCCGCCCGCTGGCTGTATTCCTCAAAGGTAAACAGCTTGGGCTGATCCATATGAAGAGCGCCCTGAGCTCTTTTGAGCCTTCCCCTGACCAGATAAGTGTTTCCTCCCTTTAACGTGTTTTTGAGATAAGAGGCGTTAAAATAAGTGATGGCGACTTTTCCCGTGTCGTCTGCGGCCGTACCGGTTCCTATTGTGAGCTGGCGCACCTTCTTCCACTGAAAATCCGAAAGGAGGGTAAGCCGCAGCGTTACCGGCTCGTTTAAAGGAGCCTCCTTCAGCCTGACGGGAGGGCCGAAGCTCTCATAATTGCGCGGGAAGTGATGAAGGAGATCCTTTAGCGTATAGATATCCAGTCTGTGGAAGAGGCGCGCCGTCTTCTCTCCTATTCCCTTTAAACTTGTAATATCGTCCGAATAGTTCATTTCGTCCTTTCTGATGGCAAAAAGGACGGTGAATGCCGTCCTTTTCCGTCTTTTGAATATTCTGCCGCACAGCTCAAGCTATTCTGCGGATATAATATAGTAATAAATCGGCTGGCCGCCGTACTGAAGCTCCACATCACAGGAGGGAAAGGCCTCCTCGATCCGGTCCTTCAGGATTCCCGCCGCTTCCTCGGTTACCTCCGCTCCGTAGTAGATGCTGATCAGCTCCAGGGAATCATCCATCATTTCCTGTACCATCCGGAAAGCGGCATCCGTCACGTCCTTTTCAACGGAAAGGATTCCGGAATCGCCGATTCCCATATAATCTCCCTGTTTGATCTCCTTGTCCTCGATCACCGTGTCCCTGACGGCATAGGTAACCTGACCCGTCCTGACATTGCCGATCTCGCCGTTCATGGCCACCTCATTGTCTCCGGATGCCAGATCAGGCACATAATTGATGATGGCCGTGATTCCCTGAGGGATTGTCTTTGTGGGAATCACAATGATCTTCTTGCCTTCCGTCATGGCCTTGGCCTGGTTGGCGGCAAGGATAATGTTTTTGTTATTCGGGAGGATAAAGACAGTGTCCGCATTCACCTCGTCGATTGCGTTCAGCATATCCTCCGTGCTGGGATTCATGGTCTGGCCGCCCTCGATGATGTGATCCACGCCAAGCCCCCTGAAAATCTCATTGATGCCGTCTCCCGCGGACACGGCGATAAATCCGGTTTCCTTGTGAGGCGTTTTTTCCTTCTTCTGTTCTTCCGCCGCCGCTTCCTGCTCCTTGAACAGCTTTTCCTGATGCTCCAGCCGCATGTTGTCTATTTTCATGTTGGAGAGTGCCCCATACTTCAGCGCCTTCTGGATTGCAAGTCCCGGGTCGTTGGTATGTACATGTACCTTGACCACGTCGTCGTCCGCAACCACTACAATGGAATCGCCGATGGATTCCAGATAAGCCTTGAAGTCAATCTCCTGCTTGATGTTGAAATTTCTGGTGAGCATGATGATGAATTCCGTACAGTAGCCGAATTTGATATCCGCTTCCGTCTTCGCATCCGCACCGGACTGCATGGCCTTTACATGTGTCACCACGGGGATGGACAGATCCACTTCCTTACCAAGATAGGCGTCATAGGCACCCTTCAGGACCTGCATCAGTCCCTGTCCGCCGGAATCCACCACGCCCGCCTGCTTTAAGACGGGAAGCATCTCGGGAGTCCGTTCCAGTACCTCGTCCGCATATTTAATCACCTCGTCGATGAAATAGGAAAGATCCTCGCAGCCCTCCTCGGCCAGCTCCCTGGCCCTCACGCTTCCGCCCTTTGCCACGGTAAGGATTGTCCCTTCCTTGGGCTTCATAACGGCCTTGTACGCCGTCTCCACCGCCTTCTCGAAGGCATCGGCCAGAATCTCCACGTTAAGTGCATCCTTCTCACGGATGACCTTGGTAAAGCCGCGAAAGAGCTGGGAGAGAATAACACCGGAATTTCCTCTTGCCCCCCGCAGGGAACCGGATGAAATTGCCTTACATAAAGAAAGCATGTCGGGATTTTCCATAGAGGCAACCTCTTTGGCCGCAGACATGATTGTGAGTGTCATATTCGTTCCCGTATCTCCGTCCGGCACGGGAAATACATTCAGATCGTTGATCCATTCCTTTTTCGCTTCCAGGTTTTTTGCGCCTGCTAAGAACATCTTTGAAAGCAACTTAGCGTCGATTGTATTTGCCACGACAAATCCTCCTCTTAATCAATCACTCTAACACCTTCAACAAAGATGTTTATTTTTTCGATTTCAATTCCTGTAAATTCCTCAACCTTATATTTCACGTTGCTGATCAGATTGTCCGATACGGCGATTATGCTTACCCCGTAAGCAACGATCACATGAAAATTAAGCGTAAGCCTGTTGTTTTTGATCGATACATTGATTCCTCTTGTGATGCTGTCCATTTTCAGCAGTTTGACAAGGCCGTCCTTCATGTTAATGCCCGCCATACCGACAATGCCGAAACACTCCATAGCCACACTGCCTGCGTACCGGGCAATCACTTCGTTGTCAATAGCAATATTTCCCATATGAGTATTCATAGAAGAAGATTTCATAGGCTGCCTCCTTAAAATTTTGCATAGCTCTAACCATATATTTTAATTATACCCTTTATTTCCAAAAAATGAAACAATAAATTTTATAATTTTGTACTTGCATTATCGGCCGTTTTCTGCTATTATACAACTGTTGCGGAGTTATTTCGCATTGAGTGAATTACAGGCACATAGATTTTAATATTAAATTGTTAGGAGGTGCAGCGATGGCTAAATGTGAAATTTGTGGTAAGGGCGTTCATTTTGGGAACAACGTAAGCCATTCTCATAGAAGATCTAACAGGATTTGGAAGTCCAACATTAAGAGAGTTAAATGCTTGGTAAACGGAGCTTCCAAAAGAATGCATGTTTGTACGCATTGCCTGAAATCCGGCAAGGTCGAGAGAGCTTAATCAGAAGACTTTAAAGCTGTCATGTTTGATACATGGCAGCTTTTTTGTACAGGTGCGCATATGGGAAAGCTCCTGTGCCCGATTGCCTGAGCCCGGATCAGGAAGATACCGCCGGGGCGGCTTTTTTATTCGCAGTAAAAGAAATTGTACCCGATCAGAAGAAGAAGCGCTATGATGATCAGTCCGATCAGATAATGGCGTGCGAGAAAAAGCATAAGCAGCATTCCCACTGCAATCCAAAACGCAATAAATCCGATCATTCTTTTCATGCCTAAACCCTGCCTATGCCTCTTGATTCATTTTATGCGGCGGAAGCCTCCAAGTTGCCTGTCCTACTCTTCTTCCGGGAACGCAATTTTCGATGCTTCCTCGTCGTCGATCATCTCCTCCCTGGGTGCGGTAAACTTGTCCACCAGGTCGGGGATCATATCGAGAACCTTGGTCATGGTATCCTGATTCTTCACATTCACAAGCTTTGTGCTTCCGTTCTTGATCACCAGAACCGCGCTGGGAGTCATTTTTCCGCTGAACCCGCCGGCTCCGCCGTTCTTCTTGTCTCCAACGCTCGCCCCTGCCGCCACGCCGAAGCTGACATCCACAAGGGGAAGGATAATCGTATCGTCAGGGAGCTTTGTCGCCTCTCCCACAACGGTTTTTGTCGAAAAGACTGCGTTCATTCCTTTCATCAGAGAGTCGATTACTCCGGGAAAATTGTTTTCTGCCATTATGCTGCCTCCTTCTTTAATAAACGGATTACTTTCCGCAAATCTTTGTTGAAATATATTTTGAGGGCTGTTTTCACCGCCCGGAAGAGAGTTATCTTTCCTCTGACGGATAAATTCCCTTCCATGACAGTGTTTTCAAAGTCGGGCGTAATAATAATATGATCTCCAATCAGCGGGTATAAAATACCCTGCAGACCTATAATCCGGGCCGTACCTGCCGGATCTCCGGTGCCGATCAAAAGGCTGCCTCTGATCCTGTATGGAAAAACACTGCGAAGTAGCGAGAGCGCTTCCCCGCCGCAGGATGAAAAAGCCCGCTTAAAGGGATCGCTTTGCACAATTTCCAGATAATACCGGATATTTTTTATGACTTCCTTTATCTTACCACATATTTTCTCTATTGTGTACTGAATATTTTTCAGGATGTCCAGGAGCTTTTTCAGAAAGGAAAGAAGCATTGCGGAACGGCTCTGTTTTGGCTCCTCTTCCTCTTTTGCATCCTCACCTGATTTTTCCTTTTCAGCCGTCTGCTCTCTTGTATATTCTGTGCTTTCCTGCGCTTTTGTATATTCCGTGCCTGCCTGCTCTTTTGGCTCATCCTCCTGCTTTGCGGCTTTCCCGCCGGCTTCGGGCTTCTCTCTCTCCTGCTTTCCGGATTTTTTTTCCTTGGCCTCCCTGTTTGTGGAGAAGATCGTAAAGCAAAAAAGGCGCACTCTCAGATAAGCCTGCTCCGGATAGCGAAAGGCGGCGTTCAGACTATGTAACAGCCAGGTTACCTGGAACGATACCCGGACGGGAACCTCGTCCTCTGCTTTTTTGCAGGCGGTTATCCTGTATCTTACCGGGACGAAAAGCGCCAGCGTGAGCACGGCAAGAATAAGTCCCAGGACACACAGGAGAATAATTCCGATTATTTTTAGGATGGTAAGCAGCACTGTAATCATATTTTATCTAAAGACCCCTTGGCTTTCTGTTTCAAATATTCCTTTAAGTCGCATTCTCCCGTGGCGAGAAGACATTCCTTCGTGATTTGAACCACAAGCTCCACGGCCTCCCCGTGACTGGAAGCGATTCCTATGATCACCGGGGGATGATGCCGGTAATATCTCTGTTTCAGATAGGCGCTGTGATAAATTTCCAGCTGATCCAGCCCCTTTGACAGGGAAATGACATAGAGAAGCTGTCCGATATGGAGTCTCAGGCGTCTCTTTGCTTTTGCCGGGTTTTTAACAGTATCGCCAATATAAAGATATTTATAAAATTTCATGGTTTCCTCACTCGCCCTTCAGGCGTCAAAATAGGCATCAAAAATTCTCTTTGCGATGGGAACGGCATAATCTCCGCCCGCTCCCGCCCCCTCAATTATGATGGTCACACAGATTTCGGGGTTTTCCGCCGGGGCAAAGCCGGTAAACCACGCATGGCTGTCTCCCTTCACCGTGCCGTACTCGGCAGAACCGGTCTTTCCCGCCGCAGTGTAGGAAAGATCCTTTAATCGGGAAGCCGTGCCGTTTGTCACAACCCCCGCCATGAGGGCCGAAAGCTCCGAGGCCTCATCCGCGCTGATGATCCTGCGGTAGGAGGAGGGCTCAAAGGACTTTACCACGCTGCCGGCGGAATTCTCCACCCGGTCCACCAGGTAGGGCTTCATCAGGGTTCCCTGGTTGGCTATGGCGCAGGTGATCATGTTCAGGTGCATGGGGGTGATGCCGGTGGTTCCCTGCCCGATGGAAATCTGCATCATCTCCGAATCCGTGGTGTTTACCCCCATATCCACACGGCTTTGGCTGTAATTGAAGCCAAGGGGAAGCTCCTGATTGAACAGAAGATCATCCAGTGTGGAGGAAAAGGCACCGCGGTCCAGGGACAGGCCGATATTGGCAAAGGAGGTGTTGCAGGACTTGGCAAAGGATCTCTCAAAATCCACACTCCCGTGGGTGGTTCCGTGATAGCACTGGATCCTGTCCTCCCCCCTTTTGATGGCACCGCTGCAATTATAGCTGTAGCCGCCATAGGTTTCCGGATTTTCCCTGATATATTCCAGAGCTGTCACAATCTTAAAGGTAGAGCCGGGAGGATACAGACCCTGGGTCACGCGGTTTAACAGAATTCCCGACTCCTCATCCTCAAGAAAATCATCCCACTGTTCTTCGATTTTTTCCGGGTCGAAATCCGGTTTGGAAACCATGGCGAGAATCCGGCCCGTCGCAGGCTCCGTGACCACGATGGCTCCCCGGTATACCCCGAGGGCAGTGGAGGCCACCTGCTGCAGATTCACGTCCAGCGTGGTATACACGGTATCGCCCGGATATTTTTCCTCCGAGATGTCCATTCCCGCCTTCTCGGAGAGCGGTGCGTTGGAATTGATCAGGTAGTAATTGGCCGCGGCCTCCACTCCCATCCTTCCGTTTACGGAATATCCGACCGCATGGGAAAAGAGATTCTTGTAGGGATATTCCCTTACCTCCTCCCCGTCGCTTTCCACGGTCCTTGCAAGCACCTCTCCGTCTGCGGCGAGAATATCTCCCCGGCGGTTTTTTGCGAGAAGCATCTGCTGTCTGCCGTTGTAGCTGTTGTTGATAAGCTCCTGCTTATGGGTGGCGGAATAATGCGTGATATATCCGATCATGCTAAGAAACAGGATAATAAAAGCGCAGGTGACCCCAATAATCTGCCCTCCCGCTTTTGATTTCTTCTTATTCCTCGTAATCTTCACCGTCCTCTCCCTGGCTGTCATTTGTCATTTCATTCTCTCCAGGCTCCTGCAAAGGCTTTTTCACCTTCCGCCTTTTTGCCCTGCGGAGCTTTTTTCTCTCCTCGGCCGCCTCGTCCTCCCGGATTACGGACATGCCCTCGATTATGGAGAACATGATGAGCGTTGCAAGAACCGAGCTTCCTCCGTAGCTTACCAGAGGCAGGGTGACTCCTGTCAGCGGAATAAACCTTGTGCCTCCCCCTATGGTCAGGAATACCTGGAAAATATACGTGACTCCCAGGCCAAAGGCCGTAAGCTGATAAAATTTATCATTCAGCTTCAAAGATAGATTCATGACCATGATAAAGGTGCTCAGAGAGATCAGAATCAGGCAGACGGCGAAAACAATCCCAAGCTCCTCGGCAATTGCCGAAAAGATAAAATCCGCCTCCACAAAGGGGATGGAGCCCGGCGTTCCCTTGTACAGCCCCAGTCCGAACCAGCCCCCGCTGGAGATGGCGAACAGCGACTGCGTAATCTGGTAGCCCGCCGAGTCGATCACGCTCCAGGGATCCCGCCATGCCTGAACCCGGACCTGCACATGGGCAAACACACGGAAGGCAATGAAAGCCGCCGCCGATCCTCCGGCCGCACCGGCAAAAAGATAAAACAGATTGCCGGAAGCCACAAAGACCATGAGCACATACACGATAAAGAAGATCAGGGCGCTTCCCAGATCCTTGGAGCACACAAGCACCACCACATGAATGGCCGCAACCACGGCAGTGGTGAAAACCTCGAAAAAGCCGGAGGACCGGCACAGGGCCCCGGCCACAAAAAACACAAACACTATTTTCACAAATTCAGAGGGCTGAAAGGTAAGCCCCGCGATGGAATAGGACAGCTTGCTTCCATAGGTGGTCTGTCCAAGGATCAGCACCACGGATAAGGCGGCGATCCCCACAAGCGCATAAATCCACGTGAGATTTTTGAGAAACCTGAATTTATGTACAAAATACGGGATGAAGAGCCCGATTGCGAGGGATCCCGCCGCAATGATAAACTGCCGCAGCGCCCTCTCATAGGACAGCCTGGTAAGGATCACAAAGCTGATGCAAAGAAGCATGCACGAATTGTTGATGACAAGGCGGTTTCCTCTGGGATAAAGCATGCGGAACAGAACAATCGCCGCATACAGAATAATCTGCTGAAACGCATAAAAAAACAGATACGCAGCATCTCCCGTTTCAAAGCAGACCACTACAAAGCAGCTGAAATGAACCGCAAACATCAATATATTTTGTCTTGCATAAATACCGCTTCTCCTGCTCTCCTCGCGAAAACGGAAGACCAGAAAGCATTCACAGGTATACAGGGCAATCAGCAGTGTAATTACATATTTGGAAAATTCGCTGATGTATAGCTCCATTTACTCTACTCCTCGATTATAATGTCCCGCGGTGAAATCCTTATAAAAAGGATTCCTGTACTGCCTTCGGAGACTCTGAAAATACCGGATGATTTCAGCGCATTCCCCACCGCTCTCCACGGTAAAGTCAAGACGGCAGACAGACAGAGTCCGCCGCTTATTTAAAAAGAGCTTATGAAGGGAAAGAGGAACGCTGTTGTATATGATATTATAACAAAAGCCACAGTCCGTATAAACCGGAAATTCCTTTCCGTATCTGTCGGTAAGCGTAAGCGGCTCAGACGACCTGCCGCAGCTTTTCATTGTTTTCCGGATACAGCCGGCGGATATCATCATGGGAAGCCGCCCATAGACCAGAGTGGTCATCCGGCATTTCTCATCATTTATCCTCTCTGAAAGCTCCGATATCTCATGGCTGTTGAGCTCCGCGGGAAGGGTAAGCTCACGGACCTTCTCCGCATAAAATTCGTAAGCGCCGCTGTTCCATACATAGAGATTCTGGTCTGCGGCTATCGGCTTTTTAATCTGTCTGTCCCGAAGAAAAGAAAGCGTCTCCAGGTTTCGGATCAGGGCTCCGTCAAAAAGCTCCGTCTCAAGGAGCCGGCACAGCTCCTCCATCCTTCCCTCATCCTTATCCCGGACGATATAGGGAAAGGCCAGATAAAATTCGCATTTTTCATTCCGCAAAGCGTCAAGCCGTGCACACAGGGCATCATCGATCTCCATCTTGTCAAGATAAATGCGGGGTACGCCTGTCAGCGCAGCCTCAAAGAGCTGCTCCCTGGTGCTGACCAGAACGTGAATTGGAGTTTCGGCAAGCCGCTCCTGCGAGGAGGCCTGTCCGGCGCTCGGCCGCTCCCTTTTGTCAGGAGCCCCGGCAAGGTTTCCGCAGCAGCCCTTCTCCTGCAGCGCCTCCGCCTTCTCTCCCGTCCAGGCAGGGCTGTTTCTGCAAAGAAGACGCTCTTTCAGCATGGAAAGAGCCTGTCTTCTCAGACGGTTCAGGCCGCTTACAGGCATAAAGATATTCTCGTCCATGGTAAGATCAAGCGAACGGATCTCAAAGAGCGCATCCCCGCTTTTTGTAAGCTGTTCCCTGATCTTTTCGGGAGCAAGCGGCTGTTTTGCGGCCTCCTGCACCAAATCTCCCTGACAGACGGCCGTGCACTCCCCGGCGCTGACGCTCATCTGCGCCTCCCTGCCGGCCCGAAGGACGGCTGCGGCTTTCACAATGATCCGGGGGCCGGGTTCTATATATTTGCTTCGGATTCCGGAAAGAACGCTCTCGTCATTTGCAAAATAAGAGGGGGATGCGAGCGTGATCATCTCTCTTCCGTTATGCCTGTGATAATAGCCTTCCCCGATTTCCGAGCGGATATAAAGGGATCCCAGAAAATCAAGATCCTTTTTTTCTATTTGGAAGGCCTCGGGATCCCGCTCGTACCAATCCATATATTTCCGGTAGACCGCCGTGACTCCGGCGGCATATTCCGGTTTTTTCATTCTTCCCTCGATTTTGAAGGAATCAATTCCCGCCTCCATCAGCTCCGGCAGAATAGACAAGGTGCACATATCCTTCATACTAAGGGGATAGGCTTCCTTTCCCTGATCCGTTCGGTAAGGAAGCCGGCAAGGCTGCGCACATCTTCCCCTGTTGCCGCTCCTTCCCCCTAAAAGACTGCTGAAAAGGCACTGTCCGGAATAACAGTAGCACATGGCGCCGTGGATGAAGGTTTCTATTTCCACGTCAGCCCTGTCCTTTATTTTCTTTATTTCCGCAAGGGAAAGCTCTCTTGCGGGCACGATTCTCTTTATGCCCTCCTTGGCAAGAAGCTCCGCCCCGTAAGCGGAAGTGACGGTCATCTGTGTGCTCGCATGAAGAGGCAGATCGGGAAAATGACTGCGGATAAAGCAAAGCACGCCTAGGTCCTGAACAATGGCCCCGTCAAGGCCCGCCTCATAAAAGGGGAGAAGAAAATAATAAAGCTTCTCAAGCTCACGCTCCTTTACAAGGGTATTCACGGTCAGGTATATTTTTTTCCCAAGCAGGTGGGCCGTTCGTATTCCCTCGCAGATTTCCTCCTGTGTAAAATTTTCCGCATAGGCTCTGGCTCCGAAAGCGTCCCCGCCCAGATAAACGGCATCGGCCCCCGCCGCAAACGCGCCCGTCAAGGCTTCATAGTTTCCGGCAGGCGCAAGCAATTCCACCTTTTTCTTATTGGCTTCCATATGACTCCCATACCATAAAAAGCTGTCCGTTTGCAGACAGCTTTTGGTTATTTTTTTAATTCTGTTTCAAGTCTCACTATCTTTTTCGCACTTTCATTTACTTCCTTTTGGAGACCCTTTATATTCTTTTCCGTGTTTTCCAGCTTAATCTGTGCCGCAATCAGCTCATGCTTCAGATTATATAATTCCTTTTCCTTTCCCTGAAGCTCCTCCTCAAGGAGAGAGATCTGCTTTTTGGCCTTGAAATAATCATCCGCTATATTCAGATGGAGCAGCACGTTCTGCATATCCACGGGCTGTCTTCGGAAGGAATCCACTTTGTTGTATTCCGCCATCTTATTGTTGATATAAGAGGCCACCTTCTGCAGGTATTCCTCACTCTCATAACCGCTTAAGGTAAATACCTTGCCTCCGATAATAACCTCCGTATCCGTCTTCACTGACAATCCGAATCACCCCTCCCGCCGGAAAATGGCACATGCATGTGACTGCATACCTGTCTCTATTATACTATATCACTCCGGAATTTCAAGCCCCAAATGGCGGTAGGCAAAATCCGTGACCACCCTCCCCCGGGGGGTCCTGTTGATAAATCCGTTTTTCAGAAGATAGGGTTCGTAGACATCCTCAATCGTCCCGGGATCCTCCCCGATTGCGGCGGCTAGTGTGTCAAGGCCCACCGGTCCTCCGCTGAATTTCCTGATCATGGTGAGCAGAATGTTGCGGTCGATATGGTCAAGCCCCATGGGATCCACGTCCATGAGATCAAGAGCCGTGACGGCAATGTCCTCGGTGATGATGCCGTCATATTTGACCTGGGCAAAATCCCGCACTCTTTTCAGGATACGGTTTGCAAGTCTTGGCGTACCCCGGCTGCGCCGCGCCATTTCTCTTGCCCCTGACAGCTCAACCGGCGCATTCAGAATTTTGGCCGAGTGCATGATAATATGGGAAAGCTCCTCAGGGGAATAGAATTCCAGCCTGTGGATGATTCCAAAGCGGTCTCTCAAGGGTGCTGTCAGAAGTCCGGCCCTTGTGGTCGCTCCCACCAGAGTGAACTTTGGCAGATCAAGACGGATGGATCTGGCGGCCTGACCCTTTCCGATCATGATATCAATGGCATAGTCCTCCATGGCCGGATACAGAACCTCCTCCACCTGACGGTTCAGCCTGTGAATCTCGTCCACAAACAAAAGATCACCCTCCTGAAGATTGTTGAGGATTGCGGCCATCTCTCCCGGCTTCTCGATGGCCGGCCCGCTGGTCACCTTCATGTTCACGCCCATCTCGTTGGCGATGATCCCCGCAAGCGTTGTCTTTCCCAGGCCGGGAGGCCCGTAAAAGAGCACGTGATCCAGAGGATCCTTTCTCTGTCTGGCGGCCTCCATGTAGATGGTCAGATTTTCCTTGATTTTAGACTGACCGATATAGTCAGTCAATTTTTGGGGGCGTAGGGAGCCCTCGATCTTCGCATCCTCTTCCATTAAGTTTGTTTCTATCATTCTTTTTGCCATAAACCATCATCCCGTCTTTACTATTCTCAGCTTAAAACATATTCTTAAGGGCCAGCTTCAGAATTGTTTCCACGTCCATCTCTTCCGTGATATCGGACTTTTTCACCGCCCTGAGCGCGTCTGCAGAGCTGTAGCCAAGGGCCGTGAGGGCTTCGACCGCCTCTCCTGCGGCATCCGCCCATCCGCCGGACATGTCCGCATAGTCGTCCATTTCTCTGTGGAACGCAGTATCCTCCATGGAAATCTTATCCTTCAGATCGAGGATTACTCTTCCCGCCGTCTTAATCCCGATCCCCGGAGCCTTTGCGATTGCCTTTGCATCCCCTGATATAATGGAAAAACGCAGGTCGTCCGCACTCATGACGGAGAGAATGGCAAGACCTCCTTTAGGGCCGATTCCATTTACCGTGATGAGCAGTTTGAAAAGCTCCAGCTCATCCCTCGAGAGAAATCCGTAGAGCCAGAATGCGTCCTCCCTGACACAGGTATAGGTATACAGCTTTACCTCCTGTCCGATCCCCGGAAGTCTGCCCGCCGTCTGGGGCGAAATCCGGACATTATAGCCGATTCCCCCCACGTCGATCACTGTGTTATCCTCAGAAATATTCTCAATCTTACCCTTGACAAATGCAATCACAGGTTTTCCTCTCTTCCTATTATTTTTTTCAGATAAGGCATCACCAAAGATGCGGCAATGCCGATCAGGGTGCCGGTGATGATACCGGCCAGAATCAGTATGGGGACATAATACAGGAGCCCGTAGGTTTTTATCACCAGATACGCTGTCAGTACCTGTCCCATATTGTGCATGACCCCTCCCGCCATGCTGACAACCGGAAGATGAAACCTGCCGCTCTTTACCATGACCGCCATAATCACAAAGCTTAGCACGGCTCCGGCAAGGCTGTAAACGATCATGGAGAGATTCCCGAACAGAAAGCCGCAGATCACCGCCTTGGACACGGCAAGCAGCAGCGCCTCCCGGTATCCGATCAGGCAGATTCCCAAAAGAACCGCCAGATTGGCTAGCCCGAGCTTGATTCCCGGTATGCCGAAGGAAAGGGGAAGCAGGCTCTCAATATAGGACAGTATGAGGGCAAAAGCCAGCAGAAGCCCCATGTATGCCGTTTTGTTATTCATTTATTAATTCGTGACCGCATCAACGTCACTCTCCTTTTGTGATTGAATCCGGACTACCAGTCTGTGAGGCAGGCAGATGATGCTTTCCCCGTCCCGGGAGATGCCTTTCTGCTTCATACAAAGCCGGTCGGGACAGTCCGCATCCGTAACCTTCACGGTTCCCCCGGACACCAGCACCAGATTGTAGCCTTCTTCCGCTCCCGGTACCGTGACGGTTCTGTCCTCGGACAGCGGATATCTCTCCAGCAGCTCTCCGTCAAGAAGAATCTCTACGCCTGCCTCATCCATCTGTCCGTCAAAAAGCCTGGGAACCAAAAAAAACAAGAGCGCGGCGGTCAGAAATATGGCTGTCACAAGAACGTCCGCTTTCAGCTTTAGCATATCGGGTCTGCCTTTCTTACATTATTTTTTATATTCTACCATGGACGAACATACGTTTCAAGAGATTGTGATTATTTCTTTTTTGGGGAGAATATGGTACAATCGTGATAACCGGAAAGAATCAGGTCAAAATCAGGAAGAAAGGTATGGTTGTTAAAGATGAGAATTATTTTTGTCCGTCACGGAGAACCGGATTATAAAAACGACACCCTCACCCCGAAGGGGCAGAGAGAGGCGGAGCTTGTGTCTGAGCGGATCAGTAAGTGGGAGGTCACGGACTTTTACTGCTCCCCTCTTGGAAGGGCGCAGGCAACGGCCGCTCCCACTCTGGAGAAAACGGGCCGCAGTGCCGAAACACTGGAATGGACACAGGAATTTTTCTATCCGATAGACGATCCCGTAACAGGGAGACATGGCGTACCCT